>NZ_JBJDRF010000041.1:0-44515 GCF_044987305.1 Novosphingobium sp. ZW T3_23 | reverse complement strand
TCCCGCCCCCCCTCTTCCGCCCCAGGGCCGGATCGCCTGGCGGGCGCTCCGCCAAAGGAATGGACGGACCCCGCGACCGGTTATCGCATCGTCCGTCTCAGTCCCGACGAGGGCGGCGGCAAGCTCTATTTCTACAAGAACAGCTTCACGCCCGAGGGTGACCTGATGGTCATGTCCACGCCTTCGGGCATCGTCGCGGTGGACGTGAGGACGCAGGCGCTCCGCAAGCTCGTGAGCGATCCCAAGGCCGACCTGTTGTTTACCGCGCGGCGCTCTCGCCGGGTTTTCTACAGCGTCAGCGATCCCGGTGAGGAACAGCCGATGGACCGCCCGCGCACGATCTTCTCGGTCGATATCGACAGCGGAAGGAAGCAGCGGATCGGCAGGATTCCCAATGGACAGATCAATGCCGCCAATGCCGACGACACGCTCATGCTCGGCTTCGTTGCCCATGGCGCCAAGCCGCTCCAGCCGGGCGTAGCCGACCCGCGCAACCGGCGTTTCGATCAGGCCGAATATTCCGCCAAGGGGCCGGACGGCAAGCCGCTGAACTTCGCGCGGGCCAAGGGGGTGCGCATGCTCGAACGCTGGGCCGCGCGCTATCCGATGGAGATATTCACGCTGGATCTGCGCAGTGGCGAGCGTCGCACGATCCACAAGACCAACGAATGGATCGGACACACCCAGTTCTCGCCCACCGACCCGCAGCGCCTGATCTTCAGCCACGAGGGCCCGTGGCATCGCGTCGATCGCATGTGGACGATGCGCACCGATGGCAGCGACCTGCGCAAGCTCCATCAGCGCACGATGAACTTCGAGATTTTCGGCCATGAATGGTTCGGCGCGGACGGGCGGGAGGTTTACTACGACCTTCAGACCCCGCGCGGCCAGGTGTTCTGGGTCGCCTCGGTCAATCTCGACACGGGCGCGCGGGTATGGCGGCGGGTGGAGCGCAACGACTGGTCGGTGCATTTCAATCGCTCGCCGGACGGGACGCGGTTCGCCGGTGACGGCGGCGATGCGGAAATGGTCGCCCATGCGCGCGATGGAAAGTGGTTGGTTCTTCTCCAGCCGGAAGAGGTTCCCGATGCCGACCCGCAGAGCGATCAGGCGGAGCTGATCTCCACGCAGGTCATGCGATCGACCCGGCTGGTGAACATGGCCGCGCACGACTATCGCCTGGAACCCAACGTCACCTTCACGCCCGATGGACGATGGATCGTGTTCTGCTCCAACATGCATGGGCGGAACCATGTCTACGCCGTGGATCTCTCGATCGCAAAATGATGTCGTATGAGCGGATGACCGGTTTCGGCTATTCGTGCTGATATCGAGGTAAAATCCTGAAACAATGCTGTTGCCAGGCGGTAAATGTTATCATACATCTTTCTCATTGACACCGGTATCAATGATAATGCCGGGCAAATGGAGAGGAAGACCATGAGAGAGGGCTTCGGTGCAAAGGCTCGGCTGGCGCTGGGAACATCGGCGCTGGCCGCCATGCTGGGCCTGTCCGCTCCGGCGACGGCGCAATCCACCGTTTCCGAGCCGGGACAAGCTTCTCCGGATCAGACATCCCCAGATCAGGCATCCCCGGATCAGGGGTCCTCGGGCGATGCCATAGGCGGCGTTTCGGCACCGGAGATCATCGTCACCGGCTTTCGCACCAGCCTGGACAAGGCCTTGACGATCAAACGCGGTGAAGCGGGCGCGGTCGATACGATCCTGGCCGAAGACATGGCAGACTTTCCGGACCTCAACCTGGCGGAATCGATCCAGCGCCTTCCCGGCGTCACGATCGAACGCGACGGCGGGCAGGGGCGCACGATCAGCGTGCGCGGCCTGAACGCGGATTTCACGCGCGTTCGCATCAACGGGCTGGAGGCGCAGGCGGCCTATGGCAGCAACCGCAGCCGCGGCTTCGATTTCTCGATCTTCGCCTCCGAACTGTTCAATTCGATCACCGTGCGCAAGACCCAGTCTGCCGAGATCGAGGAAGGCTCGCTGGGCGCGACGGTCGATCTTCAGACCGGGCGGGGCCTCGATTTCGGTGCGGGTCTTCATGGCGCCCTTTCTGCCCAGGGCTCGTACAACGACCTGTCGGAGAAGCTCCTGCCCAGGATCGCGGGCCTGCTCAGCTGGGCCAACGCCGACGAGACGTTCGGCGCGCTTGTCTCGGTGGCCTATAGCGAGCGCAAGCCGACCAGCGAAAGCTTCAACACCACCCGCTGGCAGAGCGGCGACCCGTCCCTGGCCTATGGCGCCGGCAACAATTTCGCGGGCTGTGCAACCTGCGCCACCCCCGAACAGCGCAGCGAACTGCTTTCCGCCTACTATCCGCGCATTCCGCGCTACACCATCGGGCAGTTCTCGGAGGATCGGCTGGGCATCACCGCGTCGCTGCAATGGAAGCCTTCGGACGACACGGAGATCACGCTGGACGGCCTGCTTTCGCGGTTCAACCAGGAAGCGGAAAGCCCCAACATCGAGGCGATCAGCTTCAGTCGCGCCGCCGGCGGCGTGCGCGAAACGGTCGTGCGCGACTACGAGATAGACCCAAGCAAGAACACGATCTCCTATGGCGTGTTCGATAACGTGGATGTCCGGTCCGAGAACGGGTTCTCCCGTGACGAAAGCACGTTCACGCAGCTTTCGTTCAACGCCCGTCATGCGTTCACCGATCGGTTCCGGGGCCGCATCAAGCTGGGCACGTCGCATTCGAAGGCGCGGACCCCGCTTTCGGTGTCCTACATGTTCGACGCCACCAACCGGGACGGCTACACTTACGACTTTCGCGGAAACGACCGCCTGCCGCAGATTTCCTATGGTTTCGACGTAACCGATGGGCGCAATTTCACGCTCACCGAATGGCGCCGGAGCACCGGCGGCGCGGACTACCGCCTGAAGACCGCGGCAGGCGCTCTGGAATACGACCTGACCGACCAGATCACCATCAAGGCCGGCGGCGAGTATCGCACTTACGGCTTCGACACTTACGGGTTCCAGCAGGCGGTCTCGGTCCTTTCCGGCAGCGACCGGGCGACCGACGTGACCAATCTGGGCAAGGTGGAAACGATCGGCGGCGGCCTTGCCATACCCGGCGGAACCGACCTCGACTACATCACCCCGGACATCGGGAAGATCAGCGAATTCCTGAGCATCTACGACGACCCGCTGGTCCCGACCTACAACGGCGTGCGCGAAGTGAAGGAACGCGATACCGGCGCTTTCGTGCAGGCCGATTTCGACACCGACATTTCCGGCGTCACCGTGCGGGGCAACGTGGGGCTGCGCTATGCCCATACGGGCACGACCTCTTCGGGTTACCTCAACACCGACTATGTGACCGTGAAGAACGGATACAATGACTGGCTGCCGTCCTTCAACCTTGCGATCGAGCCGGGCGGCGATCTGGTGTTGCGCCTGGGTGCGGCTAAGGTGATGTCGCGTCCGGCCCTGGGCGATCTTACGCCGGGCGGCAGCCTGTCCACGCCGACACGCCGCGTTTCCTACGGAAATCCATTGCTCGATCCCTTCCGCGCGACGAACTACGATGCCTCGGTGGAATGGTACTTTGCCAAGGAATCGCTGCTGGCGGCGGCGGTGTTCTACAAGAAGATCGATTCCTTCATCACGACCGTCACCGATGTAGTGCCCTGGGCCAGCCTGGGTCTTCCCGACAGCCTGCTGATCGGCACGCCGGCCTCTCCGGACGAGGACTTCGAAGTCACCCGCAAGATCAATGGCAAGGGCGGCACCCTCAAGGGGCTGGAAGTGCAGTACCAGCAGCCGTTCTCGTTCCTGCCGGGGCCGCTTCGGAACCTGGGCTTCATCGGCAACGTGACATTCGTGGATTCCAAGGTCGATTACGGCGATTACGGCAAGAACCGCCTGACCGGGCAGTCCAAGTTCATGTACAACGCCACGCTCTACTATGAAACCAAGCGCTTCAGCGCCCGCGTTTCCGCAGCCTATCGCGACAGCTACCTGCTGTCCTTCCCGGGCGGCAACAACAATACCGAGGAAGGCGTCAACAGCACGCTGAACCTGGACGCCTCGATTTCCTATGAGTTGAACGACAATATCAAGCTGTCCGTCGAAGCCGTGAACCTGACCGACGAATACAACGACCGCTATGTCGACGCGACCGATCGTGTGTCCAACTACAGGCACTTCGGCCGCGAATTCCTGTTCGGCGTGCGTGCCACGTTCTGACCGAGCCAGTCCCGATGCCAGTCCCGATGCCAGTCCCGGTGCAAGTCCCGATGCGAATCCCCATGCGAGGAGATAGAGTGTGAAAGTGAGGCGCAGGTACTGGCATCGGGTTGCGGGCGCGCTGTTGCTCTCGGGAGCCTCGATGACGCCGTGGGGTGCGTTCGGCAAGGAGCCCCAGGCGCAAGTGGATGGCGTCGATCCGCAATGGCTGCGCGTGCCGCCGCGCCCCCATCTCGACACCGAGGGCAAGCGCCTGCCGACGCGGGCCGAGGCCCTGGCGGCAGCGGAATACGTCAGCGCCGCCCAGATCGCCGACATGGCGGCCCGGCCCATCCCGCTCTCCACCGGCGGCGCCCTGGATGCGATGGCGCCCAACTGGGTATCGGCGGTCTACTACGTGGGCGCGGCGCGGCTTGCGCGGGTTTCCGAGCGGCCTGACACCTTGCGGTTTCTCACCATGATCGCCGAGCACTATCATTACGCGGTGCGCGGGGCCCGTTCGGGCGTGACGATGCTCAATGCCGACGATATCGCGATGGGTGATCTCTACGAGGAACTCTATAGCAGGCGGCGCCAGGACGGCGTGCTGATGCCCTTGCAGCAGCGGCTCGACTGGCAGGTGCCGCACCTTGCGCGCAAGGAAGACACCAAGGCCCTGGTCTGGTGGTGGTGCGATGCCCTGTTCATGGCCCCCCCGGTGCTTGCGCGCATGTCCGCGATCACCGGCGAGCCCAAGTATCTCCTGGCGGCGGACAAGGAATGGCGGCGCACGGCGCGGCGGCTCTGGGTGCCGAAAGACCGGCTGTTCCTGCGCGACGAGCGGTTCGTGGGGCGCAGCGAGGCGAACGGCCGGCCGATCTATTGGGCAAGAGGCAACGGCTGGGTGCTGGGCGGCCTCGCGCGTTGGCTGGAGGCCATGCCGGCGGACCAGCAGGGGCGCGACTATTACCTCGACTTGTTCCAGACGCTGGCCGGACGCATTGCCGAACTCCAGCGGCCCAGCGGCCTGTGGAGCACAAGCCTGCTCGCGCCCGAAGCCTATCCCGAGCCGGAGACCTCCGGTTCGGCCTTCTTCGTCTACGGACTGGCCTGGGGCATCAACCACGGCCTGCTCGATCGGGCGACCTACCTACCTCATGTTCTCAAGGGCTGGGCGGGCCTGAACCGGCAAGTGCTTCCGGACGGCCAGCTGGGCGCTGCGCAGAAGACCGGCGACCAGCCGGTACATACGGCCGCCCGCGATACCGGGCCCTATGCCAATGGCGCCTATATTCTGGCGGCGCTGGAAATCGCCGATCTCTCTGGGCCGGTGCAGACTCTGCCTCATGCGGAGCCGACCAGGGACAGCCCGGAAGTGATCGCGGCGACCTCGCCGGCGCCCCCCGCGCCGAAGACCGTTCGCGGCCCCGAGGAAATGGCCAGGCGCGCGGCGGAGATGAAGGCCACTGCGGCACTTGCCTACGATCCCGCCATGACGGGCCGTCCCTCCACGGTGGAGCCGCTTCCGCCGCCTTCCCCGGCGGAGCGCGCGCCCCGCGCCGTTGCGCGCTTCGCGCCGGATCGGCTCGACGACCTGCTCTGGGAAAACGATCTGGTGGCGCACCGCATCTACGGCCCGGCCCTGCAGGCCAAGGAGGCGCCCTCGGGATCGGGCATCGATACCTGGGCAAAGCGCGTGCGCTGGCCGTTCATGGATCGCCAGTTGAAGTTCCCGAACTATCACATGGATCGCGGCGAGGGGCTGGACTACTACGATGTCGGCCGTTCCCGTGGCAGTGGCGGGCTTGGCATCTGGTATGACGACAAGCTCTGGACGAGCCGAAATTTCGCGACCTACAAGATCGAGGAGAGCGGCGGGAAGGTCGCGCGGTTCTCCGCCACCTACAAGCCCTGGCCGGTCGATGTCGTGCGAAAGGTCTGGGAAAGCCGGGAGTTTTCGCTGCCGCTGGGCTCGCACTTCACCCGTATGCGCTCGACCTTGCAGTCCGACAGCAAAGAGCCGCTGGTCGTGGGCATCGGCATCGGCAAGAAGAGCAACGCGAACGGCAAGGGTTTCGTCACCCGAGACGTGCGCGCCGGGCGCATGACCTATTGGGAGCCCGAAAGCGCCGAGCACGGCACGCTGGGGATCGCCATTGCGGTCGATCCCGGAATGTTGGTGGGCTTTGCCGAGGACGCGGAGAACTATCTGGTGCTCGTGAAGGTCCGGCCGGGCCAGCCTTTCACCTATTACATGGGATCTGCTTGGGATCGCGGCGGAGACGTGCCCGATCGCGCGGCCTGGGAGAAGCTGGTGTCGGGCGAAAGCTTCGCGTTCTGAAGCGGGCTGCGCCTGCCGTTTCCCCCGGCAATGGTTGTCGTATAACTATCGTTGGGCGCTACTCGCCTGTGGCATCAAGCTCGCTGTCGGAGATGGCATCGCTCAATTCGGAATGGCGCATCAGGCTTTCCTGCATGTGCTGACGGGCAGCGGCGCGCGCGCGTTCGATATCCATGCGCACGATTGCATTGAGCACGGCATCATGCTCGTCATGGACCTTTTCGACATAGTCCTGATGGGCCACGGATGGCCGGTCTCGAAGATAGAGATTGCGCGGCGGAACGAGGCGGACGCCGAGAAAGTCTATGAAGCGGACGAAATACTCGTTCTTCGTCGCGCGTGCGATGGCCATGTGGAACTGGGTATCAGCCAGGGCCGAGGCCGCCGGATCGTCCGCCACTTCGCGCATATGTTTCAGCGCCGTGCGCAGGGCCACGATATCGTCCTGATCGCGCCGTGCCGCGGCGAGGCCGGCCATCTCCGTCTCGATCGCCAGGCGCATTTCCAGCAGCTTTATGATGTCCGAGAGTTCGGACAATTCTTCGCGCGTCACCTGGAATGCGCGGTAGCGGGCGCTTTGGGATATATAGACGCCGGACCCCTGGCGTGCTTCTGCGTAGCCTTGCGCTTCGAGCCGGGCGACGGCCTCCCTCACCACGGTCCGGCTGACTTCCTCGGACTCCGCGATTTCCTTCTGCGACGGCAGTTTCGAGCCGGGTGCCAGTTCGCCGGACATGATGCCGCTCCTGAGCTTCGCATAGAGTTCGTCAGCCAGCGAAACGGCTTTGACCATCGGCTATCTTTCACTTCGATCTTGCGGCGAGAATGTCCGAAGAAAGAACCCTACGGCATCGCCCGAGGATAATACAGAGCCGATTTCGAGCTTGTATGATCAATTTCGGGACGCTGTTTAATCGGCGAAGATCATGCAAGCCGTGTCGCGGCGGCCAGGCGGCCGAGCAGTGGTGGCCAGAACCGGAGCAGGCCCAGTGCGATCGGCAGGACAGGCAGCGCCGCAAGGTGGTGGAGCAGCATCGCCTTGCGCACCTGCCCGGCGATTTCCCGGCGCAGCAGACCGGTATAGGAGGCCGAACTCCGGCCCAGGCGAAGGCAATCGACCGCCAGCGCGGCGCTGCGCAGCGCGATGGCCATGCCGTCTCCGGTGAGCGGGGCGGTCAGTCCAGCCTGATCGCCGAGGCGGAACAGTCCGGGGCGGTCTTCGGCCGGGTGGTGGAGGTAGCCATAGGGCAGGCCGGCGATGGAAGCCGGGCGGTCCAGCATTTCGCGCGCCCCGTCCAGTCTCCGCGCGACATGATCCTGGCGCATGAGTTCCGCCAGCAGATCGGTCCAGGATCCGCCGAAACGCTCGCGCCGGACCAGCACGCAGAGGTTCATGACCCGCTCGGCCACGCGCTGGAGCCCCAGATAGCCGCCGTCGAAAAGCACGAGTTCAACGGCATGGCCGAGTTCCTCGTCCTGCCGGGCGGTAACTTTCCAATGCATCTTGAAGGCGATATGCCGTGACCGTTCGCCTCCATTCGGCCGGTTCATGCCGCGCAAGTCATGCTTGCCGGTGGCCAGAAACAAGGTCTTCGCGGGGAATCGCCCCGCGCTGGTGCGGACGCCGCCGTCTTCGATGGCCGTGACCCTTGTGCCGCGCAGAATCCTGGCGCCTGCTGCGGCGGCGGCATCGAGCAAGGCTTCGTCCAGCACCTCCCGGCTTACCCCCAGCGCCGTGAAGGGAAGGCGGGATTCGGCGATCTTCCGGCCGCTCACGATCCTTACGCGATCGATCGGCACCGCGCCGAGGCGCAGCGGTTCGAAGGCCATGTCGCGCAGGTCGCGCTGGGCTTCGACGGAAAGGAATTCGCCGCAGACCTTGTGATGAGGGCCGGACTGACGCTCGAACAGGTCCACGCCGATCCCCGCGCGGGCGAGCCTGAGCGCGGCCGAAGCCCCGGCGAGGCCGCCGCCCAATACGGTTACCGGCTCTACCACCTCGTCCGCTCCACGCAGTAGCGGAACGGGAAGCGCCAGTTCACGCGCGCTGTGCCGATCAGGCCGGCCTGGCCGAGCAGTACGTTCCAGTCATCGCGGCGAAAGGCGCGGGCGATGGACAAAGGGCCGTCATGTCGCACGAAAGGGTGCCAGCGCATCGCCGCCGACAGCAGCGAAAAGCCATGGTAGGCGAGGCGATGCCGGTGCAGGTCGTTCACCAACCAGCCGAGCGCGGCCTTTCGTTCCATCCATTGCAGGAAATCCAGAATCCCGGCGTCCGGCATGTGGTGCGTGACCAGCGAACTCACCACAAGATCGACCCGCTCGTCCTCGGCCATGGCAAAGGCATTGCCGGTGCGGTAGTCGATTGCCATGGCCGGAGGCGTCAGGCGACGGGCGGCGGGTTCGCTGCGCGGGTTGATATCGAAGCCGATCAGCCGAACCTCGCGCTTTCGCTTGCGCGCGCGCCGGGCGAGCGCCCGCAGCATGTCCCCCGCGCCGAAGCCCACATCGACCACGGTCAGCCTCCGCCCCGGCGGCGTGGCGGCGAAGGCCCGATCCAGGAAGGCCAGCGTCGGCAGCCTTGCCAGCGTGATCGTGTTGACTTTCGCCAGATCACCGAGGCAGGCGGCGAACTCCTCCGGCGCTACGGCATCGCCGTCCATCCATTCGGGCTCGCCGGATCTTCGGCGCAAGTCGATCACGCGGGCAGCAACCTGAACCGGAACGTCTCCGCGGCAAGGCCGGGGCCGAACGCCATCGCGATACCGTTCCCGCCTGCAGTCGCGGCACCTTGCGTCCGGTCCGCCAACATCGCCGCCAGCACGAACATCAGCGTGGCCGAAGACATGTTTCCGAACTGGCGCAGCACCTCCCGCGAGCGATGAAGCGCATCGGCGGGCAGATCCAGCGCGCGGTCCACCGCGTCCAGGATCGTGCGGCCGCCGGCATGGACCGCCCAGAGATCGTAGTCGGCCGGAGACAGCCCGCGAAAGATGCTGCCCCGGTCATTGCGGCCGCGCTCCGCACGCAGGGCATTGGCGATGAAGCTCGGCACCTGCCCGTCCAGATGCATGTCGAAGCCCTGGTCGCCGATCCGCCAGGTGATCGCCGCGCCGGATCCGGGGATGGCGGCGGAGCGAAAGTCGGTGAGGGCGATACCGCGCGGCTCTGCGGTCACCAGCGCCGCGGCGGCGCCGTCTCCGAACAGCAGCATCGACAGCAGCTTTTCCAGATCCTGCGTGCGCTGGAAATGGAGCGTGCAGAGTTCGAGGTTGACCACCAGCACGCGCGCCTCGGGCTCGGAACGGACGATGTGGTGGGCCAGTCGCAGCGCATTCACCGCAGCGTAGCAGCCCATGAAGCCCACCACCGTGCGCTCCACGGCGGGGTCGAGTCCGGCTTGGGCCACCAGCACCTGATCCAGCCCCGGCGCGACGAAGCCGGTGCAGGAAGCCAGCACGAGATGGGTCACTCCCTCGGCGGCGATATCGGCGCTGAGGGCACGCACCGCCTGCAGGGCCAGAACCGGTGCGTCGCGCTCGTAGCGGGCCATGCGCTCGGCGGTCGAGGGCCAGTCTCCGAGGCCGTAGAAGCGGTCGCGATCGGTGATGCGGCCGTCCGGCAGGACTTCGGGTTGGATGAACGAGAAGCGCCGCTCGATCCCCGCGCGCGTCACCATGCGGTCGAACAGGCGGGCATGGGCCGGGTCCGACAAGGAGGCCCGCACGAAACCGACGAAGGCGTCATGGACCTGATGCGGCGGCACCGCCGTGCCGATGGCGTTGATGTGCGCGATTGCGGTCATGATGCCAACCTGCCCACGAGTACGGCGTTGAGCCCGCCGAAGGCAAAGCTGTTGGAAACCAGTACCCGGTGATCGATGGGCCCGGGCCGGAGAGCCAGCGGCAGGTCGCATTCGGGATCGGGGCCGAGATGATTGAGGACCGGTGGCGCCACGCCGCGCGCCAGCGCTTCCATGCCGATGACGAACTCCAGGGCGGCTGTCGCGCCGATCAGGTGGCCATGCGCGGACTTGGTGGCGATCACCGTGTGACCGCGCAGCGCGGAGCCATAGACCGCTTTCAGCGCGGCGGCCTCGACCACGTCGTTGAGGCGGGTGCCGGTGCCGTGGGTGGAGATCAGCGCCGGTTCGCTTGGTGCGATTCCGGCGTCCTCGTGAGCCATGCGGATGGCGGCTTCGATCCCGGGCAAGTCCGGGGCGGTCATTTCGGCGGCATCGCTGCTACTGCCGTAGCCGGCCAGCTCGCCCAGAATTTTCGCGCCGCGCGCAAGGGCGTGTTCCTCGCTTTCCAGCACCACCATGGCCGCGCCTTCGCCCAGGACCATGCCCTTGCGATCTCGCGAGAAGGGGCGGCAGGTATCGTCGGCCATGACGCCGACGGAGTTCCAGGCGACCCAGGATCCCAGGGTGAGGCAGGCCTCGCTGCCGCCGGCAAGGGCCACCTCCACCCGGCCCGAGCGGATCATGTGCATGGCCTCTCCCAGGGCATGGGCGGAGGAGGCGCAGGCGCTGGAGATCACGAATGTCGGGCCGTGGCAGCCGAGCAGCATCGCCAGATGGCTGGCGGGGGCGGAAATCATCGAGGCCGGGATGGTCTGGGGATGGACCCTGGCCAGGTCGCGGGCGTAGAGCCGCTCGAAAGCCTGGTCCACCGTCGCATTGCCGCCGCTGCCGCAGCCGACGAGGATGGCGGTGCGACGCGCCAGCGAAGCGTGACCGCGCAGTCCGGCCGTTTCTACCGCTTCCAGTCCCGCCGCCAGGGCATGGAGAGATAGCGGATCGAGTTGCCCCATCGACCGCAGGTCCGCAGCGCCCAGCGCGGCCCGGCAGGCATCGGCGTCTACCCGGGCGGCGGGCCCGTCGATGCGCCGGTTGGGATGCTCCGGAGGCGGCTCGCGCCGGAGGGGGCGGATAGCGCCCTTGCCTTGCGCCACGCTCCGCCATGTTTCCGCCATTCCGATACCCAGGCCGCTGACGCAGCCGAAGCCGGTCAGGACGACCTTTCGGATCATGAAGGCGCCAGTTGCCGCACGAGGTTCACGAAATCCGCAATCGTGGAGGCCGGGTTCAACTGGTCGGGATCGATCGCCACGCCGAACTTGTCCTCGATGGCGAACAGCGTGCTGGCCACGTCGAGCGAGCCGATGTCGAGCTGTTCGAAAGTGGCATCGGGGCGCAGGGCGGCCGGATCGAGGCCGGATTCTTCCGCTATCACGCCCAGTATCGCATCGGTGGAAACTGTCATGCCGCTCCTTTCCCCGTCAATCTATGGTGTGCCGGGCCGTGGTGCGCCGGGTGCTGCTGCTCCATCGCGCGTGCCGCATGGCAGGCGGGCAGCGGGAAGGCCGAGGCTGGGGCGGGCAATGCCGTCATGACGATCCTCCACCACGGCCGAAGGGATCGACCTGAAGCGAGGATATCATGCCGGATCAGTCCCGTACATGGATTTGCATCGTCCGACCGCAGACCATCGGAAACACCCCCTAGAGCGAGTCGATCGCCGGTTGCCTCAGGGTGGCCAGAAGTTCGCGGGCTTTCACCGCGTCGGGTGTCGCTTCCAGGTCGGCTGCCGTGGCCATGGCGCCCTCAAGCCGGCTCAGCGCCTCCTGCGGCCTGGCCGCGGCGGCAAGTTGCAAGGCGAGCGCGATCGCCGTTCGCAGCGTCCAGGCACCGGCGCCCTGTTGTTGGCTCAGGGCCAGCGCCTGCTCCAGAAAGGCCACCGAAGCCTGCGCGTCCCGGTTGGCGGCCTCGGCGATGCGGGCCTTCATGCCCAGCAATTCCGGCATGGCGAAACCCTCTCCGATGTCGCGGCAGCGCGCGATGGCGGCATCGACGAGATCCGTGGCCTCATGATAACGGCGATCGAGCAGCAGGCCGCGTACCTGGGCGATCGACAAAGTGGTGGTCAGCAGCTCGTAGCGCGCCGCGCGCAGCTGGATGACGCTGCGCGCCACGGCATCGACGGCGCTGCCGCCGTGCCCCCGGCGAATGGCCAAATCGCCGGCGAAACCTTCAGCCGCGATCATGTAGGGCCCCAATGCGTTCACCCTGGCACATTCGGTAAAGGCAGTGAGCGTCTCTTCCGCGCCGTCGAGATCGTCCTGCCAGACTTGCAGCGCGAACTGCCAGATCAGCGCGATGCACAAGGTCACCGGCTGATCCAGCCGGGCGGCAAGGTCCAGCGCCTGACGGGTCATGATCACCGAACGGCGGTACTGGCCGGAAAGCCAGAGACTGCGCGCCAGGGCAATGGTGGAGCGGTTCCGGTGATCGAAGCCGTAGTAAAGCATGCGACTGCGGCCTGCGACCGGACAACAGGCCAGCGATCGTTCCAGATCCTCCACCGCCTGACGCTGGTTCCCGGCCAGATAATGCGAGATTCCCGAAAGCGAGCACGCCACGCCGATCGCCTCGGGATCGTCCAGTATCGCGGCAATGGCGACCGCGCGGCGGGCATGTTCGGCCGCGATGGCGCAATCGCCGATCCGTTCGTGATAGATATGCAGGCGGCCCAGCATGCGCAATTGACACCAGGGATCGTCCAGTGCCGTTGCCACTTCCAGGGCGCGCGAGAGCGCCTCGCCCGCCGCCCTGGTGCTGCCCCGGCTGAACATCGATGCCAGCCCCAGGGCGCCCTGCAACTCCATTTCGAGTGCCGTGCCGCGCTGCGCGTCTTCAAGCATGTCCAGAGCACGGGCGCACCGGCTCTGGCATTCGGCATAATGCGAAAGGCCCACGAAGATCGTGGTGCTGGCAGCGGTGAGGCGCACGCCGATGCGCAGATCGCCGTGCTCGCCGAAACACCAGTCCAGCGCGCTGCGGATATTGCCCAATTGCCGGCGAAGCGGGCGCGAATCCTGTAGTACGTCATCGTCGGAAGCAACGATGGCCTCCAGCTCGGCCAGGAAATAGGCGGCATGGCGGCGGGCGGCGGCGCCTGAAGCCTCGTCGCCGCGTTCATGCAGCTTTTGGCGGGCATAGGCGCGGGTCATCTCCAGCAGGCGATAGCTTCCCGCAGCCTGTGCGCGATCCGGCGCGACGAGCGACTTGGCGACAAGTCCGTCGAACGCCGCGATCACGGCGTCGCTGCCCAGAGCGGCATCGGCCACCACCTCCAGCGCGGCATCGACCGAAAAAGGCCCCACGAACACGCAGAGCCGTTCCAGAACCGATCGCTCCGTGTCGGTCAGCAGATCGTAACTCCAGTCGAGCATGGCATGAAGCGTCTGCTGGCGCGGCTGGGCCGTGCGTCGTCCCGCCCAGGCCAGGCTGAAGCGTGCTTCCAGTTGCCGGGTCGCCGCAGGCAAGCCATGGGAGGCGACCCGCACGGCGGCCAGTTCAAGGGCCAGCGCCATGCCGTCCAGCCGACGGCAGATGACCGCCATCATCCGGGCGGCCTCCTGGTCGATCTCCAGCGTGCTGTCGGCCGCGCAGGCGCGGTCGCGGAGCAGTTGCACCGCAGGGTAGCTCAGGATTTCCGCCGTGGTCAGATCGCGTTCGTGCTCGGGAAAGGCCAGGGCGTCGAGGCGGTGAACATGCTCGCCGCGCACGCGCAGCGGCTCGCGCGAGGTTGCCAGAATGCGCAGGTGCGGCGCCGCATCCGTCAGCTGTTCGACCAGCAGCGCGATCGGTTCGATCAGGTGTTCGCAATTGTCGAGCAGCAGCAGGAAGGGCCGGTCCTGCACGAAGCCCAGAACGGCGGCGAGCGGGTCAGCGCCCTGCACGGCGATGCCCATGCCGCCGGCCAGCATCCCGGGCACCAGCTCCGGATTCTCCAGCATGCTGAAGTCGATGAAGGCAAGCTGGTGCTGGAAGCTTTCGGCCAGGTCATGCCCCATCTCCACCGCGAGCGAGGTCTTGCCGACGCCGCCCGGCCCGACGATAGTGAACAGAGACGTCCGGGCAACGCGCTGGCGCAGCAGGTCGATGTCCCCGTCCCGGCCGATCAGCAGGGGCAGGCGGGGCGGCAGGTTCGACGAAGCGGATGCCGGTTCGCCAGAGACGGAAATGGTGCCGGGAACGGCGGCAGGGGACGGCCGTTGTCCATGCCGCTCCACCTGGGCGACGAAGGCATAGCCCACGCCGACTTGCGTGGCGATGTAGCGTGCGCCGTCCTTGCCGTCGCCCAGCAGCTTGCGCAGCCCCACCATATGGAAACGAAGGCTGCCGTCCTCGACCACCACATCGCTCCATACGCGTTTGAGGAGTTCACGCTTGGACAGTACGCGGCCGGGCTGGTCGGTCAGCGCTATCAGCAGGTCGAGCGAGCGGCCACCGATCTCGACCGGCAGGCCGTCCTTCGTCAGCAACCGTTCGTTCGCGAACAGCGCGAACGGGCCGAAGTATAATCCCTCCCTTGCCGGCGAGATCCCGATATCGGCCATGATCGCGCTTCACTCCCCTGCACCAGTCTGCGCGCGGGGTTTAGCACGAGGGGGGGCTTTTGCCATGGCCCGGACGAAAATGGATAAACGGAAAGGATCAGGGCGCCCAGGCGGTGAAGACCCGATCCGCGCCTTCCTCCAGCTTGCTGTGGCAGGCAGCGCAGGCTTGCATCAGAGCCGAGCCGGGAGTCGCCCCGCCGTTCTCGAACTGGCCATAACCCCACCCGCCGCTGGCAGCATAGCGCCTGCTGTCCTTGACGCTGACCTGCACGTTGATCGGGTCGCCCGCGACGAAGGATTGCGGGGCGGGAAACACCGCGTCGTTGCGCGGCGAGGACTGATAGCGCCATGCCAGACGGACGATCACGGCGCCATCGGGAAAGGGGCGCTTGCCCTCGCGGAATGCTTTGACGGCGATGTCATTGCCGAGGATGGCGCGGATATCGTTGTTCTTGCCGTTCTCCTGCGCGACGCTGATCAGCGTCCAGCTGCGATAGCCTCTGGGCAAGGTCACGCCGTAGACGGGAGAAGCCTTCGCCTCGGCCCCTCCCTCCACCTCCGCTCGCGCGGAAGCGGGTGCGGTGAAAGCATTCAGGGTTCCCGTGGCAGAGGCGGTCGTCACGGCCATGGTCATCGCCGCCAGGCCAAGCGCCAGGGTTCCGGCCCGCATCACGCGGCGCTCCGGCTGACGTCGAGCACGGCCTGGGCGAAGGCCGCCGGTGCTTCCTGAGGCAGGTTATGTCCGATTCCGCCGCTGATGGTGCGATGTTCGTAAGCGGCCGCAAACTTGGCCCGGTAGGCCTCGGGCGCAGGGTGGGGGGCGCCGTTGCGATCGCCTTCCATGGTGATGGTCGGGATGGTGATCGGCGGGGCTGCGGCCAACCGGGCCTCCAGCGCATCGAACCGGCTCTCGCCCTCGGCAAGTCCCAGGCGCCAGCGATAGTTGTGGATCACGATGGCGACGTGATCGGGGTTGGCGAAGGAGGCGGCGGAACGCTCGTAGGTAGCGTCGTCGAAGGCCCAGTCGGGCGACGCCTGATGCCAGATCTGCTTGTTGAAGGCCTTGGTGTTGGCGGCATAGCCCAGCTTGCCGCGTTCGGTGGCGAAGTAGAACTGGTACCACCATTGCAGCTCGGCGGCGGGCGGCAGCGGCTTGGCATTGCCCGCCTGGCTGCCGATCAGGTATCCGCTTACCGAAACCAGCGCGCGGCAGCGCTCGGGCCAGAGCGCGGCCATGATATCGGCGGTGCGCGCGCCCCAGTCGAAGCCCGCGACCACGGCGGTGCGGATGCCCAGCGCGTCCATGAGGGCGATGCCGTCGGCGCCCAGTGCGGCCTGCTGGGCGTTGCGCGGCGTCGCGTCCGAACGGAACAGCGTGGAGCCATGGCCGCGCAGATGGGGCACGATCACCCGGTGTCCCTTGGCCGCCAGCAGCGGAGCGACTTCGGCGAAGGCGTGGACGTCATAGGGCCAGCCATGGAACAGGAGCACCGGCACGCCCGACGCGGGGCCGTATTCGAGATAGCCGATGTTCAACACGCCCGCGTCGATCTGTTTGATTGCGGGCAGAACCGGCGCCGGGGATGGCGCGGCGCGTGCCGGACGGGCTCCGGCAGTCAGGGCCGTGGTGGCAGCGGCAAGACCTGCAAGGCGCAGAATGTCCCGGCGGGGCAGGTTGGCGATTTCAAGAGCGTTGTTCGGCATCGGCTTCCTCGCTTCCGGTGGTTTCCGGTCCATCTCTTGATAGACCTCTCGGAGGAAGATCGCCTGTTAGGCCTTGTTATGTGGTGTGAGGCGGGAGTGCCGGTTTGCCGTCATGATCCGATCAAGCGGCAGGAAGGCGAAGCGGGCGCCCCGCTTCGCCTTCGCTGCCTCATTCGAAGCGGGGTGCCCTGTCGAAATCGCTTTTTCCGAACGGTCGATCGCGGAACATGTAATCGTAGTAGAATGTCCGCAGGCGGCGGTGGTAGTCGCGGATCCGCTCGCGGTAGGCGATCTGCGCCGTCAGGTCGGTCTCCGCCATGCGCGTCAGCAGCGCCTGCACCCCGACCGAGGGCAGCACCCAACCGATGCCGCGCGCCGCACGGTCCCGGCGTTCGAGGCCCTGGCGGTAGCCACGTACCTTGTCCGCGACGCTTTCGTCACCCACCTGGTGGAAGGCGAAGTACCACTTGTAATGGAAATCCGTGCCGAGCGGAGCGGAATCGGCCCAATGGGGGTGATGGGCATAGAAGCGCCGCATCGTCTCCTCGCGCGGGATGTCCCAGGCGTGATTGACGGCCTCGCGCTGGGCGGAGGCGATCTCGGCGCCCTGGCGCAAGGGAATGGCGCGGTTGATGGCGACATGGCCGAGCGTCGGCAATACCAGCACCAGGACCAGCCAGAGCGCGCCGAGGCTTGCGGCGTTGGCGACGCTGCTCCAGCGCAGGCGGCCGATCGCTGCGGACAGCCCCACCCAGAACAGCAGGTAGGCGGCCACCAGCAGCAGGATCACGAGGATGGAGCCTGCGCCAACGCCCGAGATCGCCGCCGCGACCAGGAAAGGCACGCCGATCGCGGTCCAGAGCAGCGCGAGACGCAGCATCGTGCGGCGGCGCCAGAGGGCCGGGCCGCCATGCGGCAGCGCGGCCAGCGTGCGCCAGCGGCCCGCCTCGCGCTCGCTCGACGTCAGGTCGTGGCAGAGGGCAATGACGAAGAGCGGGGCCAGAAACACCAGGACGAAGGCGAAGTCGAAGCGGCCGGGCAGGGCCAGTTCGGGATTGAACGTGTCGCCGTCGTAGATCTGCGCCTCCAGCCCCAGCGCCCGTATGCGCAGGATGTAGGGCGATACGTCGCGCATCCCCAGGGCCGCGAAGGCGAGCGGAGCAGGCGCGTCCCAGGTGGGATGGAAGCTGTAGTAGGCGGCACTTCCCGCATCCTTTTCCTTGTCCACCCAGGAGGCGATGGCGCCGATGTCTTCGGCCTGGGCCGCGGGAATGGCGGCGATGGCGGCGCGCTGGCGGGAAACCTCGGCCATCCCGGCGGCCAGCGCCGCGATCGTCAGCACCGCCAGCAAGGCGATCGCCGTCACGGCCAGACGCTGGCGCAGCAGCAGGCGGGCCTCATGCGTCCACAAATTCATCAGGCACAAGTTCATCGGCGCTCTCCCAGGCGGCGGGTGGCGAAGGCGAGCAGGGCTGCGGCAAGCGCCAGCCAGCCCACCACCACGGCGAGATCGGGCAGGGCGCGTCTGGCAAGCGTCGCGCCGTCGGGCGGGCGATAGGTGAAGTCCGGCATCTTTTCCCAGTTGTCTGCCTCGATCCGCTTGCGGCTGTCTGCGCCGGCATCCTTGGCGGTGTCGTCGGCATAAGTGACGCTATCGGCCTGGAGCCGGTTCAGCCCCTGGACCAGGCTGTAGCGATAGGCCTCCGCCTGTTCGAGGAACCCGCGATGCGCCGCGAAGTCCGTTCCCGCCGCCGCCATCGAAAGCGAACGCAGGGCAATCGTCGGGCTGATCACGCCCACTGCGCTCACGATCGCGTTCTGTCGGCCTTGCGCGGTGTAGCTCTCCATCCCGTAGCGATCGAACAGGCCGGACGTGATCCTTTCGCCCTCCACCGCCAGCAGGCCCTTGTAGTTGACCGGCAAGTCCTCGATCCGGGTGACGCCATAGCGTTTCAGCACCGATTGTTTGAAGGCGGCGAAGTGTGGATCGTCGGGATTATGGGCATCGCCCAGCTTGCGCAGGTCGCGGGCGATGGCGACATCCGTGTGGAGGCGGTTCTCAAGCGGCACCACGGCGCGGGCGATATCCGGCGCCACGCGCGGCAGCAGCACCACGCTCACCGCCCAGATCGCGACGAGTGCAAGCAGCGCGTCACGGCTGCGGCGCACCAGCGCGGAAACCAGAACGATCACCGTGACCCACAAAAGCAGCCAGGCTGTATAGCCGATCACGATCGCCGCCATCGGCAGGATCGCGACGCCGGGCCCTCCGGCCAGCGCGACCAGTCCCAGTCCGGCAGGCAGCGCCACCAGCAAGGCGACCGTGCCCAGTGCGCGCAGCTTGCCGAGCACGATCTCTCCCCGCGTCGCGCCCTGCATCATCAGCATGCGCAAGGTGCCGCGCTCCGTCTCGCGCGCGATCGCGCCATAGCCGAGGAAGATCAGCAGCAGCGGCGCCACCGCCTGCAACACGAAGGCGGGCGTCAACTGGCCGAAACGCACCAGCAGCGAACTCTGGTTGACGTCGCCGAAGTTGGCGGTGTTCTGGCGATGGCCTTCGAGGAACATCGAACTGCCGGTAAAGGCGTCCACGCCGGGGTCGAAGGCGGCGAGGGCACCCGGCGGGCGGAAGATGAAGGTTCCATAGTGGACCATGCGGTGCGGATGCCGGTCGGGTTGGGCATCGAAAGCCTGTTCGGCTTCGTGCTGGTGACGGGCGCGCAAATCCTCGATACCGCGCTGGTGCGCCCAGGAACTGGCCACGGCGACCACGGTGAGCAGCACCAGCAACACGCAGGCGATCACGGCGACGCGGTTGCGGCGCATCAGCCGCAATTCGTCGCGCGCTATGAGCGAGGTCGTGCTCATGCCGCCAGCTTTTCCCTGGCGACCGCGAACCGGGCATGCAGTGCCCGCACGTCGAAGCGCTCCGCACCGGGGCCGGTCGCTTCCGGTGCCTTCACGTCCTCCGCGATGCGTCCGGCTTCGAGGAAGCAGATGCGATCGGCGATCTCGGCGGCGCTGAGCAGGTCGTGGGTCACCATCAGGATCGCCGTGCCGCGTTCGCGCACCGAAAGGACAAGCGCGTTGAAGTCCGCCGTGGCACGGGGATCAAGGCCCGAAGTCGGCTCGTCGAGCAGCAGCACAGGCACTTCGCGCAGCATGGCCACGGCAATGGCCACCTTCTGGCGCATGCCCTTGGAGAAGGCACCGAGGCGCTTGTCCCAGGCCTGCTCTTGCAGGCCTGCCGCTGCGAAGGCGGCCACGATCGCCGCGCGGTCCCTGTTCGCGCCGGACAGCGCCAGCAGGTACTGCGCGTTCTCCACGGCGCTCAGGTGCTCATAGAGGGCGACGTTCTCGGGCAGATAGGCGATCTGGCGCCGGGCCTCGTCGGGCACCGCCGCCGGATCTACTCCGCAGACCGCGACGGTGCCCGCACTCGCCTTCACGAAGCCCAGCAAGGCCGAAAGCGTGGTGGACTTGCCCGCTCCGTTGCCGCCGAGCAGGGCCGTGACGCTGCCTGCCGGCACCGACAGCGAAAGCCCGTCCAGGACGAGGTGGTCTCCGTATGTCACGGATAGACTCTCGATGAGGATCGGCGGCAGCGATTCAGTCATGATGTTTCCCGAGCATTGCTGAAAAAGAGAGGATTCATGCGGCTTTCGTCGCCTCTTGGCGCATCGAATGTTATGATGCAACATAACATTTATCCGATCACGTCGCATGACTGCCCGCGCGGCCCATCGCGCCGCTGGCGATTTTCCCTGTTGAGAGGCGCTGCCTGCGGGTTTTGCGGATATTGCCTGAAGGAATGTCGGCGCTCTATGGGGCGCCCCCTTTTCGGGAGGCCGATTCTGGAAGGTGAATGACGATGAACGCGGACGTGCAATTGCTGCCGATTGCCTCGATGCGTCCGCGCGTCCGCATGCCGTCTGCCAGGACCGGGGAATGGCTGCTGCTGCTCAGCCTGCTGCTTTGCTGGAGTTCCAGCTTCATCGGCATTCGCTTCACCGTCGATTTCGCGCCGATCACGCTGGTGGCGTTCTGGCGCAACCTCATCGCCGGGGTGGTGCTGTTGCCGTTCGCCGTCCTGCTGGGGCCGCGCCTGCGGCTTCGCCAGGTGGCGATACAGGGCCTCTACGGCATTTTCGCCATGGCGGGGCTGATCCTGGGATGCGGGGTGGCGATCGAGCAGGGCGTGCCGACCGGCATCGTCGCCCTGATGTCGGACATGCTGCCGCTGGCGATCGTCCTGCTCTCGATCCCGATGATCGGCCAGGTCGTCGGTCGAGGAGAGTGGATCGGCATCGGACTGGCCGTTTGCGGCGTTCTGGTTGCCTCGGCCGGATCGTTCCACGTGGGCAGTGCGCCCGGATGGGCCTATGCGCTGCCGTTGCTCGGCATGATATCCATTGCCGTCGTCACGCTGTTGCAGAAACGGTTGCCATCGACGATCCTGCCGATCCATCAGAGCCTCTGCATCCAGTCCTTGTCCAGCGCGGGACTGTTCCTGGCGCTGTCCTTCGCGGATGGGCGCGTGCTGCCGCCGACGGAGCCCGCCTTCTGGGCAGGTATCGCCTGGCTTGTGATGTTTGCGACGATCGGCGGCTACGGGCTCTATTACGTGGCGCTGAAGCGCCTCTCATCGACCAGGGTCGGCAACATTCTCTACCTCAGCCCACCGGCAACCATGCTCTGGGGGCGCATCATGTTCGGTGAGCCTTTCTCGATGGGCATGGTCGTCGGTCTCGCGATTACCCTGACCGGCGTCATGATCGCCTCGCGACATGGCGGAGAGCATCCCGTCTGACACGCGCGGAAACAGGTGCGGCGCGAGGCGGGCGGTGGTAAGCTCGCTCCATAATTGGAGAGGAGTATAGAATGCCGCTGATCGAACGCGCCGCTCGTGCCCTTGCAAAGTCCGAACACGGACATGACGACTGGGGCGGTCTGGGTCGGGACCGCCAGGAGGAATTTCGCCAGACCGCGATCGCGGTGATCCAGGCGCTGCGCGTGCCCACGCCGGTCATGTGCGAGGCCGGACACAAGCTGCTCCTGCAGGATCGCGGCCTGTCCGTCGGCAGCAGCGATGCGCACGATGCCTGGCAGGTCATGATAGACGCGGCCGTCGGAACCGCGACGGCTTCTGCCGGGCGGGAGTAGGGCTTAAACATCTAGGGCTGCCGTCCGGTCGGAACCGAACGGCAGCCCCGGTGGCTACTGCATCAACAATGGATCAGAAGCGGAAGCGGACGCTTCCCTGAACCGTGCGTGCCAGGCTGCGGACGCCCAGTGGCAGCAGGTTCTGGCTGCTGTGATAGCGGAACACGTCGCTGCTCAGGATGTTCGACGCTTCGAGCGACAGGGTCATGAACGACACCGGCGTGAAGTTCATGGCAGCGTCAAGGCGATCGGTCGCGCCGTTGTAGGGCGAATACAACGCACGGTCGTCACCCTGGCCGTCCAGCCAGAAGCCCAGGCGATAGGACGAGCGATAGTTGTAGGCCACGCGGGCGCTGAACTTGGGCGTATCGTAGAACAGCGTGGCGTTGGCGGTCCACTTCGAGGTGTTCGGCGAGTCGAATTCGCCGGGGAAGCTTTCCTCGTCGTCATACTCGACGCGCGCCTTCAGGATGTGCGAGGCGTTGAGGCTGACGCCGAAGTTGCTGAGGGCACCCGGCAGGAAGTCGAAGAACGACTGCACCGTGCCTTCGAGGCCGATGAAGGTGCCGTCGCCCGCGTTGCGTTCCTGCTCGATATAGCCGAACGCCGCACCGTAATCGGCGAGGTCGATGCCATAAGCCGCCATTTGCGCGGCTGACGCCTGTTCGCGGCTGTAGAGAAGGAACCCAGTGGCCTTCTTGTAATAGCCGGCGAACGAGATCTGGCCGCCCCGTCCGAAGAAATATTCGGCGCTGACGTCGAAGGCGCGTTCGCGCTGCGCCTTCAGTTCCGGGTTGCCCGCATAGACAACTGGCGGATTGGCCGTCGTGTTGAGCGAGAAGAACGGCCGGAGGGAATAGAAGTTCGGGCGTTGCACGTTGGTGGTGTAGGAAAGGCGCAGCTGCGCCTTCGGCGTGAAATGGATGATGGCCGACGCGCTGGGCAGGATATCTGAGTAATTGCCCGATCCCTCGGCGGCTTCGACGATATCCTGGTTGCCGTTCGCCGGTGTGCCGGGGCGATAGCCGAAGCTGCTCGAAGTGCCCCAGGTGTTGGTATAGCGAACGCCCACCAGGCCGTCGACGGGGATGGTGCCCATGTCGAACCCGTAGTTCAGCTGCGCGTAGGCCGCGAAGTTGTTTTCCTTCGAGCTGAAGGTCTGGCCCTGGTCGCTAGGCGGATATATGCTGGAGAAGCGTGCGGCATTGGCGGGGTCGTATTGCTGGATGAAGGCGCGTACGTCGTCGATCTGGCTCAGCACCACCGATCCGGGGATGCGATACCACTCTGCGGTCGCTCCGCTGATGTTCGGGCCAACCAGCGATGCCGTGTCGTAGCCGGGGAACAGGCTGAGCGGCGCGCGCTGGCCATTGATCCGGGGAAGGCCGTCGCGATAGCCGTAGTACCGGCTGGTGCGGCGCTGGTTGTAACGCCCGCCAACCTGAAGGCCGCGCAGCAGCGAGGTGTCGCTGAGCTGAAGGGTCAGGTCGGTCTGGGCCGCGAATTCCTTGTTCTTGGAACCGCCCCGATTGTCCTGGAAGCGATCCACGAGGTAGCTGGAAAGGTCGTTCACATCGGCACCGTTGAAGGTGATCGAGGGCGCGCCCTTGCTGTAGACGTCCGAGGCAAAGTCCACCGAAGCGGACGTCAGTCCCTGCGGCCTCAGGATGCTTTCGACGAAGTAGTTGCCCTCATTAGACCAGTTATACTGGATGCCGGTTTTGATCTGAAGCTTGTCCGAATGCCAGTTGGCCTCGAAGTTGGTGGTGTAAAGGTTCGTGTGAAGCGTGTTGTACAGCGAATCGATACCGGCATTGATGCCGTTGGGATTGCTGAGCGTCAGCGATCGCACGGTCTTGCCGTCCGGCTGAAGGACGATGTCGCTGTAGCTGCCTGTACCGATGAAGGGCATGTCCTGGACGTAGAGGCGCTCCACCGAGCGCTTCTCGCGCGAACCCATGTAGCCGCCTTCCAGCACGAAATCGAGCTTGTCGCTGGGCTTCCACTGGAGCACCGCATTCAGCGACGGGCGCTTCACGCTGCCCTGCTCAAGGCCGTACTGCGCGCGGTAGGGGATGACGATCGTATCGCCGCCCACCACCGTCTTGATCGGCGATTCGCTGTCGATGAAGTTCTCGCGGTAGTTGGTCTTGGTCCACGATCCGTTCAACAGGAAGCCGATCTCACCGATACCGGTATCGAAGCGGTCGGCGATCAGAAGACTGCCGTAAGGACTGACTTTCTCGGACTGATCGTCATAAGAGCCGCGAAGGCTGCCTGCCACGGTCAGGCCCTTCTTCATGTCGAAGGGGCGGCGCAGTTCGACGTTGACGGTGCCGGCGATGCCGCCTTCCACCTGGTCGGCCGAGCGGGTCTTGTAGACGTCCACCTGCTTCAGCAATTCGGCCGGAATGTCCGAAAGGCTGATGGCGCGGCCATCACCCAGGTTGGTGTTGTTGCCGTTCAGCGTCGTCTGCACCTGGTCCAGGCCGCGGATGGTCACGGCTTGGCCCTGACCGCGCGCGCGGTCGATCTGCACGCCGGTCACGCGCGAAAGCGCTTCGGGGACGTTGTTGTCGGGCAGCTTGCCGACGTCTTCCGCCACGACGGAATCGACGATCTGCTTCGAGTTCTTCTTCTTGGTGGCGGCCGCTTCGACGCTTCCGCGCACGCCGGTCACGACGATGTCGGTCCGGGGGGCTTCGCTCTGGTCGGACAATTCTTCAGCGGTCGCACTGCCCGTCTGCGCCCAGGCGGGCGCGGCGACGCCGAGTACCGCAATTGAAGTCAAGGCAGTCGATAGCTTGAGGACTTTTACCGATGTCATAGAAAACCCCCTGTTTTGATCCCTCGGCACCTTCGTTTCGGCGCCCTTGCTTATATCGTATACGTCCTACGATATCTGAATCGAGTCAAGGCAATTGTGACGATTCGGAAATATTTTGTCTGACTAATCGGTAGCGCGCGACATTTCCACAAAGCTCATGCAAAAAGGAGCGCAAGCCTGGGCTTGCGCTCCCTTGACAAGTGGCCGGAAAGACTGGCGTTTAAGGGCAGGATGCCGGTGCCGGCCCCTCGCTGCGGATCGCGACGGGAGCGGCCTTTGGGGCCAGGACTTCCCATTCCTGTACGGCGAGCGCGGCGTGGGTCTTGCCATCCGTGGAGGCATCCATCACCGCGCGCAGGCAGCGGGTGGTGATCTTGCGGAACGTCACGTTCTGGAAGCTGTCGGTTGTGGTGCCATAGGCACTTGCGCCCGGCACCGGCTTCCAACCGGCTCCGGCCCAGTATTCGAGATGCCAATTCGCCGGAGGCGCCACGCCCATCCCCGAACCGGCCGGCTGGTCGTTCCAGAACTGGATGCGCGATCCGTCGATCGTCACCGGCTTGTCCCAGCGATACTCGATCCACTGGCGGGGGGGATTCTCGGGCGACCAGCTTCCCCACATGTCGGGCGGCAGCGGGGCCTCCTTGACCACGCCGTTGTTGAGCGCCTTGATCCAGAACTGGACCGGGACCGGATCGTTGGACGCGGTGGCCCAGGCGGAACGCGCGATGTTGCGGCTGGGTGGAAGCGGCGGCTGCGGGCGCAAGGTGGGCACGACCGTGCGGATGCGCGCGGGGGTGACGCTGTCGTCCCACTCCATCTTGTCCAGCGCCACGCTGCGACGGAAATGGCCGCCGCCCTTTGCGTCCGCCGTATGATAGGCCAGATACCACTGCCCTTTGAATTCCACGGCGCCCGGATGAGAGGTGGTGGAGGACACCGGCTTCAGCACGATGCCGCGATAGGTCCAGGGCCCCATGGGCGACGGCGCCGTGCCGTAGGCGATACAGGCGTAGTAGACGGCCGGGGTGCAATCCGAGGTCGGCCCTGCCTTGTTGCCGGCATAGAGCATGTAATAAGTGCCCTTGCGCTTCATGGCCCAGGGCGCCTCGAAGAACCCGGTCAGGCCGGTCAGCGTCTGTTCCGGTCCTTTCGGCGTGATCATGTCGCGTGCAAGCTCCATGCCGCGAACCTGCCCGAAGGTGCCCCAGTAGATGTAGACCCGGCCATCGTCATCGATCAGGACGGTGGGGTCGATGTTCTGGATCGTGTTGGGCGTCGGCACTTTCTGCGAGATGATCGGGCCGGAGGGATGGGCATCGCGCCACGGCCCCAGCGGGCTGTCCGCCACCGCCACGCCGATCGCGAAGCGATCCTGCGCGTCGCTGTTCTTCTCCAGCACCGGCGCATAGAGGTAGTAGCGCCTGGCGCCTTCGCGGCTCTCCGGCCCCTCGATGATCTGTCCGGCATAGGCGCGGGCTTCCTCCGCCCAGGCGAAGACGTTCTCCGGCTTGATGGTTGCGGGATAGTGCGTCCATTTGCCCGAGGCCGGGTCGCCGGTCTTGAGCAATTGCCATTCGGGCATGATGAAGTCGTTGACGTCGCTCGCCGCCATGTCGCGCCCGGTCAGGATCCATAGCTCACCCTCCGCCACGAAGGGCGCTGGGTCGGTCGAGTAGTAATCGCCCTCGGCCAGGATCGGATTGCCCGGTACCGAGAGTTCCCGAGGGGCCGGCGCCTGCTCCGCAGAGGCCATGGAGCCCAGCGCCCCCGCGGCCAACAGGCCTGCGAGGATGCTGTATTTGCGCCGACTACTTCCCATCGTTATCACCCCTGACGAATATCGTATACAATACTGAAGGGTGTTGCCGGGGGAAGTCAATCCCTGGCGGATGCTCCGGAAAACCCAGGAATACTGGTGCATTTCCGATAAGCCATCACAGGCGGCATGGTGCGCGGCTCTGGGCGTGGCAAAAACGACACCGGAAAGCGCCGGGTCTCAACAAGCCCGATAGAACTGATCATATATCGTATAATGTTCTTGACGCTTTGAGGTAGCCGCGTCATGACAACATGGCTTTTCCTGAAATAACCGAACGGTCTGCTGTCGTGAGTGCTTCGATCTCCCGTCTGTCGAAATCCCTCAGCCTCGGCGCGCTCGCCTGGGCGAGCCTGGCGGTTGCAGGATCGGTCGAGGCCCGCGAGGTGACCCGTTCGGCGCCGGTTCCAAGCATCGACCTGCGTTACGCCGCAGCGGACAAGTATCTTGGCGCCACCCTGGGCGACCTGATCGACAATGCCGACATCGCGCCGCGTTTCGTGGAAGGCGGCCTGTTCTACCGTACCGGTAATCGACTGGACCAGCGTTACCAGTTCCTCGACCTTGCGACGCGGGAGGTCCGACAGGTTTCCACCACCGCAGCGCTCCTTGCGGCGCTTTCCTCGGCCAGGGGCGCGCCGGTTTCGATCGACGAGGCGCGGATCGCCGATGTGGAATACGATCCGGCCAAACGCACCATCGGCCTGCGGGCCTTCGATGGCGCGCTCTGGAGCGTGGATGCGGCAGGCAAGGCCGTGGAACTGGAAAAGGCGGATCACCGCGATCTGGATCTGCCCTCGCCCGACGGCAAGACCAGGATCGTCGCGCGGGGCTTCAACCTCCATGCCGTGGACATCGCCAGCGGCCGGGAGATCGCGCTCACCACCGATGGCACGCGCGAGCAGCCTTATGGCCGCTCCATCCCCCAACTCGCGGATATCCTGCGCGAAGGCACCGAGGAACCGGCCATGCCGGTATCCGCGCAATGGTCTCCGGATGGGCGCTATCTGCTGACGTGGCGGCTGGACACGCGCGAGGTCCGGAAGCTTTCGATCACCCAGCAGAATCCGCCAGATAGCCTCTATCCGCGCAGCTTCAGCTACGTCTATCCGCTGGCCGGCGCCGAGAAGCTGCCGCAGGCGCAGAGGCTGGTGATCGACGTCCGGGAAGCGCTGAAGAAGGGCAAGGCGCGGATAGTGCCGATCCAGGTGCCGTCCGAATCCATTCTCTATCCCTCGCCGCCCGACATGGGCTGGCTGGACGGCAAGATCCGCATGCTCTGGACCGAGCGCGGGTACAAGCAGCAGGCCGTCTATCTGGCCGATCCGGCCACCGGCGAGGCCCGGATCATCGCCCATGAAGCGGTAAAGCCGGTCGTCACCGTCACCTCCAGCATGATCATGCCCTCGCCGGAACTGGGCGGCGAACTCTCGATCTCCGAACGGACCGGCTGGGCACAGCTTTATCTCGTGATGCCCGACGCCCCCGATGGCGGGAAGCCGCTGACCACCGGCGCGTGGGAAGTGCTGTCGGTGGACAACGTGGCCGAGGACAAGGCCTCGCTGGTTGTTACCGGCGTTGGCCGTGAGGCCGCGCGCAATCCCTATTGGCGGGCGCTCTATCGCGTGCCGACCCAGGGCGGCGAACCCGTCGAACTGACGCCCGAGCCGCTCGATCACGATGCCTCGGTTTCGCCGGACGGCAAGTGGATCGTCGACCAGATGTCCAGCCCCACTTCGCCGACCCGCGCGGTGCTGCGCGACGGCGCGACCGGGCGCATCGTCCAGGAACTGGCGCGCGCGGACGACAGCCGCCTGCTGGCGACCGGCTACACCCCACCCGAACCGTTCCAGGGCGTGGCGGCGGACGGCACTACGCCGATCTACGGCATGATCTATCGCCCGGCGCACTTCGATCCGAAGCGGCGCTATCCGGTGATCGACAATGTCTATACCGGCCCGACGACCACCGACGTTCCCGCCACCTGGAGCGCCGCGCGGCGCGTGCCGGGCAACAGCGTGGCGCAGATCGGCGCCATCGTGGTGATGATCGACGGCACCGGCACCTCGCGCCGGGGGCAGAAGTTCCGCTTGTCCGCCTTCCAGAACCTGGGCGAAGTGGGGCTGGACGATCACATCGCGCTGATCCGCCAGATGGCCGCGAAGTATCCCTACATGGACGCGAACCGCGTGGGCGTGTTCGGTGGCTCCGCAGGCGGCTACGACACCGCGCGGTTCCTCCTGCGGCGGCCGGACTTCTTCAAGGTGGGCGTGGCGTCCTCGGGCAATCACGATCTGCGGCTGGACAAGACCTGGTGGCCGGAAGTCTCGATGGGCTATGCCGACGAGGCGACCTGGGAGCGCAACTCCAACATGTCGGTCGCGCACCAGTTGAAGGGCCATCTGCTGCTCGTTCACGGCGACATCGACGACAACGTGCCGGTCACCGAAAGCTTCCGCCTTGCCAAGGCGCTGATGGATGCCGAGCGCGACGTGGACCTGATCGTCATGCCGAACGCCACGCACAACGTCTATCGCCCCTTCTTCTGGAAGAAACTGCGCGACTACTTCACCCAGTACCTGCTTGGCGAAACACCGCCTGCGCTCGGCCCGGTCAAGGCCGCTGCCACACCCATGCAATCCGGCCAGTAGAATCCGGTCAATGACATCTTGCGAGGACTTGAAATGAAGCGTCTCCTGAAGCCCCTGCCGCTTGTCGCCCTCATGCTCGGCACCGTCCCGGCCATGCTGCCGACGACCATGGCCTATGCCGAGGAAGGAGAGGCGCAGAAGCCGAAGAAGGTCTTCCCGCCGATCCAGCGGACGGAGATGCAGACCCCCGCCTTCGACCTGGCCCTGCGCGCCGATACCCAGACGCTGGCGCACCTTTCCCCCAAGGGCGAGGCCGCGTTCGACTTCGTTCCGGCGGGCCGCGAGGCGGAGCGCGCGGGTGACGGCTATGTCCATATCGGCGACATCCACATCCGCCTGAAGACGGCGGGTTCAGACTGGCAGGACTTCTCCTCGGCCCGTGCGCGCGCGCAGATCGCGCCGCTGGCGGGCGGCTCCGGCGTGCTTGCCGCCGCCGACATCACCGCCTCGATGGGTGCGGGCATGCCGCTCAAGGTCGAGCGCCGCTGGGTGAACGAGGCGGGCGTGCTCGCCATGCGCTTCACGCTGGTCAACACCAGCAGCGCCCCGGTGGAGATCGGGGGCCTCGGCATGCCGATGGTGTTCGACAACATCATCCTCGACCGCGAACTCGATTCCGCCCATGCCGAGGCGAGCTTCGTTGATCCCTACATCGGCCGCGATGCGGGCTATCTTCAGGTCACCCGCCTCAACGGACGCGGCCCGGCGCTGCTGGTCCTCCCCGAAAAGGGCACGCCGCTGGAAGCCTATCGCCCGATCATCGAGGCGCGCGCGGCCAAGAACGGCGATATCTTCACCGACCGCAGCCCGCGCAGCCAGGTATCGGAAGGCTTCTACGACTGGACCGTGGCCAGCAAGGGCTTCGCGGAGAAGGAATGGGCCAAGGCCGGCCAGCAGTGGAACGAGCCTACCAGCCTCACCCTGGCGCCGGGCGAAAGCCGCACCATCGGCCTGCGCTTCGTGACCGCGCCCAGCATCCGCGCGATCGAGGATACGCTGGTTGCCAACAAGCGCCCTGTGGCCGTGGGCATTCCCGGCTACGTGGTGCCCACCGACCAGACCGCCAGCCTCTTCCTCAAGACGCCGAGCAAGGTCGCGAAGATCGAATCCTTCCCCGAAGGCGCGCTGACAGCGACTTCCGAAAAAAGTGGAAAGGGCTGGGCCCGCTACCAGGTCAAGGCTTCGGGCTGGGGGCAGGCGCGTCTCACCGTGACATATACCGATGGCCAGAAGCAGACCGTCAGCTACTACATCACCAAGCCGCTCGATCAGGTCATGGCCGATATCGGCAATTTCACCACCACCAACCAGTGGTTCGAGGGCAAGAACGATCCCTTCCACCGCAGCCCCGCGATCCTGTCCTACGACCGTGAGGACAACAAGATCCTCACGCAGGACGGCCGCGTCTGGGTGGCCGGAATGAGCGACGAGGGCGGCGCGGGATCGTGGGTCGCCGCGATGATGAAGCAGCTCGACAATCCGAAGCCGGAAGAAGTCGCCAAGCTGGAGCGCCTCGTCAACGAGACCGTGCTCGGCACGCTTCAGGTCAAGGACGGCGCGCAGGCGGGTGCGGTGAAGAAGAGCATCTTCTATTACGACCCGGTCGAGTTCCCGAACTACTACGACCCCAAGATCGACTGGAAGAGCTGGACCGCCTGGTCGAAGAAGGACTCAAACGACCTCGGCCGCTCCTACAACTACCCCCACGTCGCCATCGGGCACTGGGTGCTCTACCGCCTTGCGCGCGACAATCAGGGACTGGTCAAGCAGCACGACTGGAAGTTCTACCTCGACTGGGCCTATCGCACGACCGTGGCGATGATGCGGGACGCGCCCTACTACGCGCAGTTCGGCCAGATGGAAGGCGATGTCTTCGTCGATATCCTCAAGGACCTGAAGCGCGAAGGGATGACCGCCGAGGCCACCGAGATGGAGGGCCTGATGAAGGCGCGCGCCGATCACTGGCGCACGCTGAAGTATCCGTTCGGCAGCGAGATGGCGTGGGATTCCACCGGCCAGCCCGAAGTCTATGCCTGGATGCGCTATTTCGACTTCCAGCCGCAGGCGGACGAAACGCGCGAGGTGATCCTGGGTTACGATCCGACCATCCCCAGCTGGGGCTATAACGGCAATGCCCGCCGTTATTGGGATTTCCTTTATGGCGGCAAGGTCTCGCGCATCGAGCGCCAGATCCACCATTATGGCTCGGCGCTCAACGCGGTGCCGTTGTTCGACGCCTATCGCCAGAACCCCACCGACCTGCACCTGCTGCGCGTGGCCTACGGCGGCATGATGGGCGGCGTGACCAATATCGACCAGCAGGGCTTCGGCTCGGCGGCCTTCCACTCCTGGCCCGACATGATGAAGTGGGACGCGATCACCGGGGACTACGGCATGGGCTTCTACGGCCATGCGATCACCGCCGCCAGCTATGTCGTGCAGGATCCGCAGCTGGGCTGGCTGGGCTTCGGCGGCGATCTGACCGCCAAGGGCGCCAAGGTCCATATCGCACCGAAGGACGGCGCCCGCCGCCGCCTGTTCATCGCCCCGGCCGGTCTCTGGATCACGCTGGAAGCAGGCCGCATCCAGAGCGCGGACTATGACGCGAAGACCGGCAAGGTCTTGCTGACGCTCGACCCCGCCTCGGCCACCGCGCCCACCGCGCGCCTGCTGTTCGAAACCACCACGGCGGGCGGCAAGGCTTACGGCGTCGATACCGGCACGGCCGATCGCGGCGGCTATGCGGTTACGCTCGGCAGCGGCACCACCACCGTCACGCTTAGCCCGCGCTGACCATGAAGCACCTTCTGCAAGCATCGGCGCTGGTGCTCTCCGTCCCTGGAGCAGCCATAGCGTCAGCGGCGTTGGCAGCGCCGGTGCTTGCCGCCCCGGCCACCGGCTCCACACCGAGTGCCGCCTGCGTGGCCGGGGATTGGAAGGTCGCCGCAACGGACCCGTCGGATGCGGCCAACCTGGCGCTGCCGCTCCAGATGGAGAGCGCGCATTTCGCACTCCACTGGAAGCCCGGCACGGTCGATGCCGAGGTGGCGAAGGCGGCGGCGGCGCATCTCGAATATGTCTGGAGCTATTTCCTCGGCACCGTGAAGTTCCCCGAACCCCATTGCGGCTCGGGAGAGAAGTTCAAGGTGAATGCCTATGTCGGTGTGGGTTACGGGCTTACGGGCGGTACGGACCAGCTTGGCCACATGGGTATGTGGATCGATCCCGGCGCGCTGAAGGACCGCTTCGGTCTTGCCCACGAACTGACCCATGCCTTGCAGGCGGCGACGGGCCGCCTGATGGATTCGCCCCATACCGGGTGGCTGTTCGAGAGCCATGCCAACTGGATGACCGTGCAACTGCCGGAGTTCCGGCAGAACACCCATTGCTCCGTCCTGCTCAAGCAGTATCCGCACCTTTACTACGGATCCACCCGCACGCGTTATTGCAACTGGCAGTTCCTTGAATACCTCAAGGACAGTCACGGCTTCGAGACGGTCAACGCGATCTGGCGCACTGCGCCGGGCAAGGACGATCCCGCGCGGCTCACCGCCGATCCCTTCAGCGTGCTCCAGCACAACATGGGATGGACGCAGGACCAGTTGAACGACACGTTCGGAGACTGGGCGCTCCACAACGCCAACTGGGACTATACCGACCCCGACGGCAGCGATCAGGGCGCGGTGTTCCGCCGCAACTACGGCACTTACGACCAGACCACCGATGCCGGCATCCTCTCCGCCACGGTGCTCGACCCCGTCGACCTGAAACGCCGCCGCTTCGCCGTGCCGGAAATGTGGGCGCCGCAGCGCTGGGGCTACAACGTGGTCAAGCTGCACCCCGATACCGCGCAGGGCCGCGTAACCGTGACCTTCCGGGGCGTGGTCCAGCAGGCGAGCGCCGTGGCCTCGCTGCCCGGACTTGCCGACGAACCGGAAACGATCCCGCCGCCCGCCTCCGACTGGCGCTGGGGCGTGGTCGCGGTGGGGGCTGACGGCAAGAGCCGCTATACGCCGCTCCAGCGCGGCGCCAAGGGGGCCGCGTCGATCGAGGTGCAACCGGGCGATACCGGGCTCTACCTCGTGGTCATGGCAACGCCCTCGCAGATGCAGAAGATCCGCTGGGACCAGCCGTACTATTCGATCTACCGCTACCCCTGGATGGTGCAGTTCGAAGGCGCGATGCCGGATCGCTGGCAACCCGGCGCGCCCGAGCCGATCGCAGGCGGCCATCGTCATGCGAACGGCGGCGGCTGGGTCGGGCCCAACGCCAGCGTGGCAAAAAGCGCCTGGGTCGGACCTTACGCCCGCGTGATCTCCGGCACCGTTTCGGGCAAGGCGCGGATCGAGGATCACGCCGTGGTCCTGGATCAGGCGCAAGTGCGGGACGAAGCGGTGATCTCCGGCCTGACGGTGCTGCGCGGCGACACCGTGGTCAGGGACAAGGCGCAGGCGGTCACCGCGATGCTGGGCATCGGCGAATATGAGAAGGGCATCGTTCTTTCGGGAACGGCGCGCAACATCGGCGATGTCGAGCAGCGGGGCGGTTCGGCCGCGACCGGGGTGTTCTATGGCTTCGTCGATCCCGGCATCGTCCAGGATACCAAGCACGGCGCCGCGTTGACCGCGCCGGTGCCGGAAGTGACCGCTAAACCGCGCTATCGCTGGATACCCTGAACTTCGCTCCGGCCATCTTTTCGCGCACCGCTTTTGCGAGGAAGCGGCGCACCGGTTCGTCGTAGTACCGCCCGGCGATCCATGCCACCGCCACGGAGAGGGCCAGCCCCGCCACAAGCTCCACCTTGCCGGGGACGTCCAGCCTGGCCGCCAGCTTGGATACGGCGAACAGCAGCGGATAGTGCAGGGCGTAGATGGGGTAGGAGATGAAGGCGCTGAACCGCGCGACGGCGGCGCTTGCGGCACCTTCCCGGAAATCCAGCGATGACAGGATCAGCAGCGGATAGACGATCAGGACCATGACCAGTCCGTAGGCGCCTTTGAACGCGCCGAGCGAATGGGGCAGGAACGTCACCGCCAGGATGATCGCCGCCAGCCAGAACGGGACGTTGATCTTCCAGCCTTCCCGCACGCGGTTGAGCGCCATGCCCATCACGAACGAGGGGAACACGTTTAGCATGCCCCAGCCGATGTCGCCATTGCGGAAACCGACGTTCAGCATGTTGAACTTCACCGCCAGCAGGGTGGACCCCGCCGCGCCGAGAACGGCGAGCGCCAGGATCGCGCGGGTCGGCAACCGGCACAGGATGAGCGCGAAAGCGAGGTTGGCGACGATCTCGTAGAACAACGACCACAGCGGCCGGTCGATCGCGAACATCTCTCCCATCAGCGAAGGCGGCGCGGGCAGGCACAGCATCGAGAAGAGCGTGGCAAGAGCGAGCGAGGGCAGGTCCGGCCGGCCGGTAAGCAGGAATTCTCCCAGCCAATAGGCGAAGCCCAGCAGGCTGCCCAGCACGATCAGCGGATAGAGCCGGATCACGCGGCTCACCACGAACTTGCCCAGCGACATTCCGCCTTGTCTCAGGCGGTCGGCATAGGCGTGGTCGATCACGAAGCCGGAGAGGATGAAGAAGAAATTGACCGCCAGATGGGCCTGGTCGAAGAAATGCCCGCCCGGCCCCAGCCATCGACGATGGAACAGGACGACTGCGACCGCCGCCACGCCGCGCAGTCCGTCGAGACCCAGGTAATGCTTCATCGATGCTCCTGTCGCGGCCTGATCCCAGACGTTGGCCGAGGACGATCATGTCGCGCCCTGTATGGCGTCGCATGGGAGCAAGCGGGCAGGTATTCCGGATGAGGACGGCGGCGAATTCGGCCGATCAACCGCTCTAGTCGATCTTTCCGGCTTTGCCCGAGCCCACGTCGTCGCGCGGCTTGCCCTTGCTGGTGCGCTGGGCCTTGGCGGTCGCGCCCGCCAGTACGGGGCCGCAGGCAGCGGACTTGGCATCGCCTACGTCCACGAAGGCCAGGAGCCCCGCCACCGGCGTCGCCGCAACCGCGATCCCCAGTCCGATACCGGCGCGGCCAAGCAGTTCCGGGCTGACCACCTGAAGCGAGGGCTTGGCGAAGTGCCCGCCGATACCTACCGGTGACTGGCCCGAGAACAGGCTGAACTTCTTGCCGTCGGCGCGGAAGGCCATGTCCACCGCCTCGGTATCGAAGCTGAAGCCGCCCCGGCCGGCGATGACGTTCTTGGACGTGTCGATCAGGATCGGGTCCGCCGCCGCAGTGCCGCCGCGCACCGTGAAGGCCACCAGCCCGCAATTCAGCTCTACCGGCGTCTTCAGCTTGCCTTGGAACATCTTGGAGGCGAACGTGCCCAGGTCCAGTTCGGCCAGCTGCACGTTGCGTGTCCAGACTGCCCCGCGCGGCATCACGAACGCAATGCGGCCGGAGGACGAGGCGAGCGAATCGTGGATCGTGTCGCCCCGTCCCGCCAGTTTGATCCGGCCGTGGATCGTGCCGGTGGTCCCCGATTCCGCGATGCCGTAACCGGCCAGAAGGCGGCCCATCGGCGTGGACTTGAGGCGGATGTCGTAGCTGACGGCGGAAGGCCGCTGCCGGGTGTCGAACACGAGGTCGGAGGCGACGTCGCCGCGCGCCATCGAGAACGTCAGGGGGGAAAGCGCCAGCCGTCCCCGATCCAGCGAGAGCGTGAGCGCGATGTCCTGTACCGGCACGTTGCGCGAACGGATCACGCCGATCTTCCAGTCGAGCCCCGCATCGAAGCGCTGCATCGTCTCCACCGGAAGCGCCGCGTCGGGCAGGACGCGCTGCGCGCCCGCGCCGGTTGCGGCTGCGGCAGCCACCGCGCCTTTCGAGGCGACGATGTCCGGATTATAGCCGATGAACGGCGCCGCATCGATGATGTCCAGCCGCCGGGTGACCAGCGCCGCGTCCAGCCGCAGGCGTTCGGCATTCTTCACCGTGAGCGTGCCCGAAAGGTCCGACTGGCCGAACGTGCCGGTCATGCCGGTGAAACGATAGCTCTCGTCATCCTTCACGAGCTGCGCGCGCAGGGCGTAGCGGCGGGTCTGCGGAATGGCGACATCGATGATGCCGAGCAGTTCGGACAAGTCCCGCCCGCGCGCGCGAACCTTGAGCGGTACGTCCTCGAAATCGGCGATAGAGGGCAGGGTGCCGGAAACATCGACCTGGTTGTTGGCGGCCCAGGCCGTGAGTTCCAGCGCGTTCTGGCCGCGATTGACGGTCGCGTCGGGCGAAAGCAGCCGGGCGCTGACGCGGAACGGGGTCTTGCGCAGCACGCCCTCGCCGCGAACCGATACGGCCTTGCCGATCCGCGTGTCCGTGGCCGTCACCGGGTCCACCACGAGGTCGGCCAGCAGCGGCATTTGCGGATCGACGTAGCGGACGCGGGTGTCGGTGATCGTCGCCTGGTCTATGCGCGGCAGTTCGAAGGGCTTGCCACCTTCGCCGCTGCCGAAGGTCCAGGTGTTGCGCTTGTGCGCCTTGTCCCACTCCAGGTCTACCCGGCCGCCCTGAAGGTCTAGGCTATAGGCCCGCTTCCGCCCGAACAGCAGCGATAGCGGCGCAATGCGGGCTTCGATCCGCTTCGCCGCGAACATCTGCGGCCGCCCGGCCCAGTCGGGATTACCCACGTTCAGCCCCTCGGCCAGGAACTTGATGCGCAGGGGCGCGAAATAGAGCTGGAAATCGCCGCCGACGCTGACCGGCCGCCCCGCCGCCGAGCTCGCCACCCGCTCGAACGGGTGCTTGAGAAAGCGGCCCTTGGTGATGAACAGCACCAGCCAGACGGTGAAGACGACAAGCACGATCGCGATCAGGACATTGCGGAGGATGCGGAGCAGGCGTGCGCGGCGGGCCGGCTCCGGCGCCTTCGGCCTCCCAATGTCCTGCCCGTCGATCTGCGTCGCTGCATCCATGTCGCTTGTAAAGTCCGGCAGGCGAAATGGTTTCCCGGAGAGGCGCAGCCGCGCCACGCATGGTCGCAACAGGGTCACATTGGGGATCGTTTCCATGCGGATCGGCAGCAAATAACGCAGGTTTGTTGCAAAATATCAAAAAGCGCCGGAAATCGGCCGCTGCCGCACGAGATCTTTCTATAAACCATTGCAGCCGCGTCCGGCCCGGAAAGATCAGCTCCGGGTCGTGCTTCGCGGCAGCATTCTCTCGTCTCCCCCCAACAGAGAACCACCATGACTGCCATTCGTGCATTTCTGAAACGCCAGCATCTTTCCACCAAGGTCACGCTCATGACGGTGGGGGCGCTTGTCCTGCTTTCCGCCGTGTTCTTCATCGGCACCCGCTTCCTGCTGGTGCAGGACGCCCGCGCCCAGGGCGAGGAGCGCCTCGATACGAACATGCGCGTGGCCTGGTCCGTGCTCCAGTTCAGCGGGGTGAACTACTCCCTGCGCGACGGCACGCTCTACGCCGGAGAGACGGCGCTGAACGAGAACAATGCGGCAGTGGATCGCATGAAGGAACTGGTCGGCGGCACGGCCACGATCTTCATGGAAGACCAGCGCGTCGCCACCAACGTCCAGAATCCCGACGGTACCCGTGCGCTGGGCACGCGGCTTGCGGCCGGCCCCGTCAAGGACGCCGTGCTGGGCCGGGGCGAGCCCTATCGCGGCGAGACCGAGATCCTGGGAACGCGCTATTTCGCAGCCTACGATCCGATCAAGGATTCCGGTGGCAAAGTGATCGGCGTCCTTTTCGTCGGCGTTTCGGCTGAGGATTTCTACCGCAACGTCGACAATCTCGGCTGGCACGTCCTGCTGCTGGCGGTGGTGGTGACGGCAATTGCGGCGGCGCTCTGCATGCGCGGCGCGCGGCAGCTTTTCGCACCGCTCGAAGCCGCCAGCGCGACGATGATGCGCCTCGCCAAGGGCGACAACCAGGTGGAGATCGCCGAGACGGAGCGGCAGGACGAGATCGGCGGCATCGCGCGCGCCCTGCTGGTGTTTCGAGAGGCGGCGGTGGCGAAGGAAGCCGCCGACCGCGAGCAGCGCCAGGTGGTGGAGCGACTGGCCGACAGCCTTGCGGACTTGTCCGCCGGCGATCTCACCGCCGAGATCGCGCAGGCCTTCCCCGTGAGCTACGAGGCGCTTCGCACCAACTACAATTCGGCGCTGTCCAGCCTGCGCGGGTTGATCGGTTCGGCGGGCGAGAGCACGTCGGCGATCCGGGGCAGCTCGTTCGAGATTGCCCAGGCGTCCGAAGATCTGGCCCGTCGCACCGAGGCCAGCGCTGCCAGCCTGGAGCAGAGTTCCGCCGCGCTCCAGGAAATCGACGATGGCCTGAAGGCTGGTGCCCAGGCGGCGACGGACACGGTCAACCGCGCCGATGAAGCCATCGCCACCGTCAGCGGCGGCCGCGCCGTGGCGGCGGAGGCGGTCGACGCCATGCGCCGCGTCTCCGACAGCGCGACCAATATCGACGGCGTGATCGAGGGCCTCGACAAGATCGCCTTCCAGACCCGCGTGCTCGCCATGAACGCCGCCGTGGAGGCCGGGCGCGCCGGAGAGGCCGGGCGGGGCTTCGCAGTCGTGGCCGATCTCGTTTCGGCCCTGGCCAAGCGTTCGGAAGAGGAGGCCCGCAGCGCCCGCGAGCAGCTTTCGGTCACCCAATCGGAAATCGTCGCGGCGCTCGGCGCGGTGGAGCGGGTGGACGGTGCCTTCGAAGGCATCGCCGGAGACGTGGCGCAAGTCCACGTCCTGCTGGGCGGCATGGCGCATCGCAACCGGGCTTCGGCCACTTCGGTCAGCGAAATCACCTCCGCCATCGGCGCGATGAACGTGGCGACGCAGCAGAACGCCGCCATGGTGGAACAGGCCTCCGCCGCCGCGCGGGGCCTTACCGAGGAAGTGGACCGGCTGGCGGCACAGGCCGCGCAGTTCCGCGTCGCCTAGAGCGGTTGATCCGGTTGCACCGGATCAACCGCTCTAAGTTTTTGGTTTGCCGCATTTTCCGAGTCATCAGGTGATTCCACCTGATTAGAAAATGCTCTAAGGCCAATCGACATTCAGCCCATGCGTGCCTGCGAAGCGGTTTTCCCTTCGCAGGCAACAGTTCGGCCCTTCGCGGCGTTGGGTATTTTCGATCTGTCGCCAAGACGACAATCGGTTATAGCGTCGCCATACAGACGGGGGCGTAGATGAAAGACGGTTGCAGAAGAGGTGCTTGCACGATGATCCGGGAATGCCTGCCTTTCGGTTCGGCGCTGTTGCTGGCGTCGCTGGCACCGATCAGCGCAGCCTGGGCACAAGCCGCGCCGACCCCGCAAGTCACGCCCGAGCAATTCCCGATGCAGTCGCCGGTCGGCGCGCCCTCGGCGCCCGCTACGCCGGACCGCATGCCCAGCCCCATGGCCTGCTCGTCCGACCCGGTCGATCTGCCGCCCGAGCTTTCGGCCTGGAACAAGCGCCAGCCGCTGTTGGCCGCCCGCGATACGCGCTCTCTGACGGGCGCGACGCTCACGATCGGCAAGGCGATCGAAGGTGGCCTGCGTCCCGCTGCCGAGATGCGCTATGCCCAGAAACCTGAAAAGCCGGGCGGTTCGGCCAGCTTCGGCGGGCTCTATACCTTTGCCGTGGCCGAAAAGGGCAGCTACCGGGTCGCGCTCGGCTCGGCGGCGTGGGTGGACGTGGTCAGGGCCGGCGCGAAGAAGGGCGACGGCACCGTCATGAAATCCACTGGCCACGGGCATGGACCGGACTGCTCGGGCATTCGCAAGATGGTGGATTTCACGCTTCAGCCCGGCACCTATCTGGTCCAGCTATCCGGCAGCGCGGCGGCGCGCTTGCCCCTGCTGGTCGCCCGGCTGCCCTGAGAGTTCGAATTCAGCGGTTCTTCGCGTCTAGGGGCGCCGGGCGGAGGGCTTCTTCCAAGGCGGCATAGTCGTCCGAACCATGGAGCGCGGCCATCTGCGCCTCAAGGCCGCGAAACTGCGCCAGAACCCTGTGCCCCGCTTCGGTCACGCGCGCGCCCCGCTCGTGGCCGCCTCCGGCCACGGCCTCGACAAGGGGCGTTTTCCAGCAGCGGTTCATGGCATCGACCAGCAGCCAGGCGCGCCGGTAGCTCATGCCCATGGCCCGGCCGGCAGCCGATATCGAGCCTTCACGGTCGATGGCTTCCAGCAGGTCGGCCTTGCCCGGACCCATGGCGATCTCGTCCCCGCAGTACAGGCGGGCTTGCAGTTTCAGGCGGGGTCTGGCGGTCATGCTCGGTCGGTCGTCAGGCGATAGGGTGGGGGCAGCCTAGCCGATGCGGGGCGAAGGTGCGATAGCGAACTGGTCGCCTCGCTCTGAACGCTATTGTGCAGGTGCGAGAAGAATCGCTCGCGGCGGGGCTTTGCAGCGGCTGATCCTTTCGCCGGATGCCCCCGGAAAGTGGGAATATTCCGTGCTTAAAGCGGTGCTCGACACCGCCTTCGCAACTGCATAAACGGCGCGCGAATCGTTCCTCCAACCGGGTTTTCGCCATGACCACCATCCGTCACGGACGCATCGAGGACATCTATGCCATCGCGGTGGGCAGCCTGTTGATCGGGCTGGGCCTCACGATCCTCCATTCGGCGGGACTGGTGACCGGCGGCATGGCCGGGCTGGCGCTGCTGGTGGGCCATTTCCTGCCGCTGCCGCCGGGCCTGCTGTTCGCCGCGCTCAACGTGCCGTTCCTGTTCCTGGCGCTGCGGGCAATGGGCGCGCTGTTCACTTTGCGCACGATCGCGGCCAGCGGCGGCATCGCATTGGCATCGGTGCTGGCCGAACATGCGCTGACGATCGAGGTGAAGGATCCCTTCGCCGCCGCCGTCGGCGCGGGGACGCTGCTGGGAATGGGCACGCTGGCGGTGGTGCGCCACGGCGCCGGGGTCGGCGGAGTGGGGATCGTCACGGTCTGGCTCCAGCAGAAGCGCGGCTGGAACATCGGACGCAGCCAGATGCTGATCGATTTCGCGATCCTGGCCGCCTCTTCCGCGTTCCTGCCGCTGGACAAGCTGGCCTGGTCGGCGACGAGCGCGATCGGCATGGGCGTGGTGACCGCGCTCTGGCTGCGACCGGGCCGTTACGCGGGGTTCTCTCCTCTGCGCGCGGCGCGGCGAGCGGAAGCGGTTACTCGCTACCGGTGAGGCGATAGCCCACGCCCGGCTCGTTGCGGAGCATGACTGGCCGTGCGGGGTCGTCCTCCAGCTTGCGCCGCACCCCGCGCGCGGCGACGCGCAAGTATTCGACATCGCTTTCATGCCCCGGCCCCCAAACCGAGCGCAGCAACTGGGCGTGGGTGATGACTCGCCCCGGATTGCAGGCTAGTTCGGACAGGAGCCCGTATTCCTTGGGGGTCAGGTGGACTTCGCTCCCGTCCTTGCGCACCACGCGGGCGACGAGGTCGATCTCCACCTTGCCGAACCGGACGGGCCGCTGTGCCGTCTGGCTGGGAAGACGGTGGCGAAGGGCGGTGCGGATGCGGGCCAGCACTTCCTCGCTGTCGAAGGGCTTGGAGACATAGTCGTCGGCGCCCAAGTCCAGAGCGGCGACTTTCTGGTCGGTGGCGTCGCGGGCGGACACCACGATGACCGAAGCCTGTTCCTTCAGCGCGGGAATCAGTTCCAGCCCATCACGGTCGGGCAGGCCCAGGTCCAGCAGCACCACTTCGGGCTTGTCGATCGCCAGCGCGTTCAGCGCTTCACGCGCGGTGCCGGCCTCCACCACGTCATAGCCCGCGCGCGCCAGTCCCGAACGCAAGAGACGACGAATGGCGGGCTCGTCGTCCACGACGAGGATCTTGACGCTGGGTCTCATGCGGAAGGGCCGATCGAGGATAAGAGGCTGCGCTCTTGCACGGGAATGCCATGGCCTGTCGAGAGCGGACGGTACGAGGTTTATGACTGGGTAAGGAATTGCGCCGATGGCATAAAGAAAGCATAAAGATCGTGGCGCCTCCGCGCGCGTGGGACTAGGCGCCGATCCATGAGCGAGAACTCCGGGCATCATGCCCCCAATGAAAGCCTCACGGCGCTGTCGATCGGCGCCATCGGGGTCGTTTTCGGCGATATCGGCACGTCGCCGCTCTATGCGCTCAAGGAAAGCTTCGTCGGCCATCACCCGCTGGTGGTGGACCGGCTGCACATGTTCGGCGTGATTTCGCTGATGTTCTGGACGATGATGCTGATCGTCACGATCAAGTACGTCCTCATCATCCTGCGCGCCGACAACAACGGAGAGGGCGGAAGCCTGGCGCTGCTGGCGCTGATCGGCCGGACCATCGGCAAGAACCGCTGGAGCCCGCTGGTCGCCATGCTGGGCGTGATGGCGACGGCCCTGTTCTATGGCGACGCGATCATTACGCCTGCGATGTCGGTGCTGTCGGCGGTGGAAGGGCTGACGGTGGTGAACCCCGGATTCGGCCGCTTCGTGCTGCCGATCGCGGTGGTGATCCTGCTCGGCCTGTTCTCGGTGCAGTCCCATGGCACGGCGACGATGGGCAAGTTCTTCGGGCCGATCATGATCGTCTATTTCGCAGTGCTGGCGCTGCTGGGCATCCATTCCATCGTGCAGGCGCCCGAGGTGATATCGGCGCTCAGCCCGCACCATGCGTTCGAGTTCTTCATGGCGAACCCCAGACTGGCCTTCCTGGCGCTGGGCTCGGTCGTGCTGGCGGTGACGGGGGCAGAGGCACTCTACGCCGACATGGGGCACTTCGGCCGCAAGGCGATCTCGATATCGTGGCTCTACGTGGCCTTCCCCTGCCTCCTGCTCAACTACCTGGGCCAGGCCTCGCTCGTGCTGCGCAACCCGGATGCGATCAGCAACCCGTTCTTCTTCATGGCGCCGGACTGGGCCCGCCTGCCGCTGGTGGCGCTGGCGACGATGGCCACCGTCATTGCCAGCCAGGCCGTGATATCGGGCGCCTTTTCGGTCTCGCACCAGGCGGTGCAGCTGGGCTTCCTGCCGCGCCTGAAGATCATGCACACGAGCGCCAAGGCGGCGGGGCAGATCTACGTGCCGCTGGTGAACTGGGGCCTGCTGGCCATGGTGATCCTGCTGGTGTTCGGCTTCCGCAGTTCGGGCAACCTGGCCGCCGCCTATGGCATCGCGGTGACCGGAACCATGGTGATCACCGCCTGCCTGCTGGGCGTGCTGACCTTCACGGTGTGGAAATGGCACCCGGTGCTGGCGGGCGCGGTGACGCTGGCTTTCCTGACCATAGACGGGGTCTATTTCGCCTCCACCGCGACCAAGATCCCCGACGGGGGCTGGTTCCCGCTGCTGGTGGCAGCCGTGGTCTTCACCCTGCTGACCACCTGGGCGACGGGCAGGCGGCTGGTCCGCGCGAGGCTGGCGGAGGATTCGATACCCTTCGCCACTTTCATCAAGTCCGTTGGGGAACGCGTCCGCCGCGTGCCCGGAACCTCGGTGTTCCTGGCTTCCACCAACGAGGGCGTGCCGCCGGGGCTGCTGCACAACCTCAAGCACAACCACATCCTGCATGACCGCGTGGTGATCCTGACCGTGGCCAACCGCGGCGTGCCGCATGTCGCACAGGCCGACCGTTGCGAGGTGGAGGATCTGGGGCAGGGCTTCTACCGCATGGTGCTGCGCTACGGCTTCATGGACGAGGCGGACATTCCCGAGGCCCTCGCGCAGGAAGATCGCGCCGGAGGACCGTTCAAGGCGATGGAGACGAGCTACTTCCTCTCGCGCCAGACCCTGATTCCGTCGAGCCGGCCGGGAATGGCGCTATGGCGGGAAAAGCTTTTCGCGGTGATGGTCCGCAATGCGCAGAGCGCGATGGAATTCTTCAAGCTGCCGACCAACCGCGTGATCGAACTGGGCAGCCAGCTGGAAATCTGAAAATGTGCCGGGGCTGGCTGGGAGCCCCGGCACGTTCAGGTCAGGGCGCCACGACTTCCAGCGTGGTGACGTAGGTCATGCGCCGGTCCTGCGCGCGGCGCTCGGCGGGCTTCGCGTCGCTGGCCGTGGCGCTGAGCCAGTAGATGCCCGCGATCGGCCATTTCACCGTCAGCACGCCTTGCGCGTCGGTCACGAGTTCCTGCGCCTGCTCGGCTTCGCGGAACTTCTTGGCGCCGGGCACCACGCTCACTTTCACCCCGGCCGCGGGCTTGCCGTCGATCAGGAAGCGGAAACGCGCTTCCTCGTCGGAGACGAGCGCGGTGGGGTGGGTGATCGGATCGAGTTCCAGGCCCTTGCCGGTGGTGAAGACCGTTCGGGTGGGCGCGTCGGCCGTGACGAATACGGCGTTGGTGGAGAGCATTTCGGTGAGCTTCACCTCGGTGGCACCGGCGGGGATGTCGGCCAGGCCGGCAACGCGGCGGACCGGCGGCGCGGTGGTGCCGGGCGCGGCGGGGCGGGGGGGCCTACCGCCCACGCGCCCTTCCTCGCCGTTCAG
>NZ_JBJDRF010000040.1:0-46351 GCF_044987305.1 Novosphingobium sp. ZW T3_23 | reverse complement strand
CCGAGATGTCGATGCGGCGCACCGGCATGTCGTTCCACCGGACGCGGATGAGCGCCGATCGCACGCTGATGTCGGAAATCCGCACGGCCCTGTCGCTGATCGGCTTCGGCTTCACGATCTACCAGGCCTTCGCCAAGCTGCACGAAGCGGGCGTGATCGGCCAGAGCCAGACGCCGCGCAACTTCGGCGTGGCGCTGATCGTGCTCGGCATATTGCTGCTGGTCGGCGGCATCGCCCGCCACGGCCAGTTCGCACTGGAGCTTCGCGCCAACCGCAAGGCCATGACCGAGGACGGCCTGATCCACGGCGAAACCGTCTTCCCGGTATCGCTGACGCTGGTGGTGGCCGTGCTGCTGGCCATGCTCGGCGTGGCCGCCGTCGCGGGCATCGTCTTCAACATTTCGGGAATGAACTGAGTTATGGCAACGCACGCGGAAACGCCCGCTCTCCGCCCGGACCGGGACATGGTCTGGATCGAGGGCGGGCAATTCACGATGGGCTCGAACCATCACTATCCCGAGGAACGCCCCGAACGGCCCGCCGCCGTAAACGGCTTCTGGATGGACCGCACGCCGGTGACGAACCGGGAGTTCGCCCGCTTCGTGGATGAGACCGGCTATCGCACCCTGGCGGAGCAGGCGCCCGATCCGGCGGCCTATCCCGGTGCGCTGCCGGAGATGCTGGTGGCGTCCTCGCTGGTATTCCAGTCGCCCGCTAAACCGGTCGATCCGCGCGGACCGGTAACCCAGTGGTGGTCCTTTACCGCCGGGGCGGACTGGCGCCATCCCACCGGACCGGCAAGCGGCATCGCGGATATCGCCGACCATCCCGTGGTCCATGTCGCGCTGGTCGACGTCGAGGCCTACCTCGACTGGGCCGGCCTCTCGCTCCCCCGCGAGGCGGAGTGGGAGTTCGCCGCGCGCGCAGGCCTGGAACAAGTGGAATATGCCTGGGGCAGCGAACTGGTGCCGGACGGCGTCCACCAGGCGAATACCTGGCAGGGCGCCTTTCCCTACTCGAACTTGCGCGAGGATGGCTGGGAGCGGACCTCGCCGGTGGGGGCCTATCCGGCCAGTGCCTATGGCCTTCACGACATGATCGGCAACGTCTGGGAGTGGACGGCGGACTGGTGGACGGATTCGCCGAATGCGGCTCCCGCGAAAAGCTGCTGCTCCACCGCGCGCGCCAAGGCGCTTCAGGACAGCATGGACCCGCGCGATCCCGCGCGCATTCCACGGCGGGTGCTCAAGGGCGGATCGCACCTTTGCGCGCCCAACTATTGCCGCCGCTATCGACCGGCGGCGCGCCATGCCCATCCGGTCGATACCTCAACCTCACATGTCGGGTTCCGCGCGATCCTCAGACCCTGACATCGCAGCCCATCCATCATGTCCCGAGGGTCATTCCTGACCCTCGGGCTTTTCGTGTCGGCGCACGATCATCTGATAAGGGATCAGCAACAAGAACCCGACGATCAGGAACAGCAGCACGGCGGCGGATACAGCTTTGTTCGCGTGGTTCGCCCCCGCCAGCGCCAGGGCTATGCCGGGGTGACGCATCGAGGCGGCGATCGCCAGCGAGCTGCGATCAGCCATGTTGTCCCCTCCCAGGAAGTGTCCGCCCAGCAAGGCGGCAAGCGCCACCAGGGCCATCGCCAGCACCGTGCCGTTGCCGACCAGCGCCATCATCTGCGGCCAGACCTTGATGATGATGGGCACCGCAGCCAGGACCAGCAGGACATAAGCGGCGATCGTCACGGCCCTGGTCAGCTTCGGCGAGGGGCCCTTGAACAGAAGCCGTCCCAGCAAGAGGCCGACGATCAGCGGCACGGTAACGCCCACGAAGATATTGCGCGCCACTACGCCAACGGGGAACTGCGCGTGGACATCGTAGAACCGGGCAGCGAGCGCGCCCAGGATCGGCACGAAGATCACGGCAAAGACCGCGCCGGTGGCCATCAGGCCGTAGACGTAGGCGGCGTGTCCGCCCGCCTTCAGCGCCTTTCCCGGCATCAGCGGCGGCACGGGCGACAGGGCCATGAGCAGGATCCCTGCCTTTGCCGCCGGTGAGATCGGAAAAATCGCAACGATGACCATGGCGGCGATCACCGGGATGGCCACGATCGCGCCGAATGCCTGCAACAGCAGTTTCGGCCGACTGAGCACGTAGACGAAGTTCCCGCGCGAGGAGGCCAGCCCGGCGGCGACCACCAATAGCGCCAGGCTTATCGTCAGTAGCAGGGGAATCAGATGCTTGATGATCTCCATGGCCCGGCCTCGCTGATACATTTGGAGCGGGGAAGATCGCCTGTCGTCGCGGGAAATGTGATCGGGGAAATTACGCAGCAGGAGGAATGATTCTATTCACCCCGGCGTCACGCAAGGAGCGACTGCCTGCGGCCATGAAGCCTCAGGGCCCGGGCATATGCCTGATCTGACATGAAATAACGAAGTTGGTCGGGGAGACAGGATTCGAACCTGCGACATCCTGCTCCCAAAGCAGGCGCGCTACCGGACTGCGCCACTCCCCGACCCTTCGGGTGTCGATGATGTCTTGCGGGACCCGAAGGTCCTGCTGCCGTTGGTGGGCCCGGCAGGATTCGAACCCGCGACCTAGCCGTTATGAGCGGCCAGCTCTAACCGCTGAGCTACAGGCCCCAACCGCTGCGTCCGGCTCCATCGACGAAGGCCGGACGAGAAGCCCGTTAGCTTGGCAATTCGTTCTGTGCAAGCGTTACGCTGGATAGGATGTTGGCAACATTGCCGGGTTTTACACCGCGGCGTGCGAGATGGCCGAAAAGCGTGCGCCACCAGTCGTAAAGTGCGTCGAGATCGCGTGGGTTACGCACATAGGGCGTGTGACCGGGAGCGAGCGAAGGGCTGTGGAACGAGAAGACCAGCACCGGCAAGCCCATGTCGATCGCCACATCGACTCCGCGCAAGGCCTCTTCCACGGTGACGCCTTCGGGCGTCAGCGGAATCCGCTCCAGCAATCCCGACCGTGCCAGAGCGCCCCGAAGTTGCGGCAGGCGCCAGAGCGCGGGATAGATGCTGTTGCCGAACTGCCTCAGCGGCCCCCAGTAGACCGTCGTCAACGGCAGTTCGAGCAATTGCCGCCCCGCGTCCGTCCAATAGGGATGCAGCGGGTGCTGGCGATAGTTCGGGCCGCCGGATGAACTGTAGTCGAAGCGCGCGCGCACCGAGGTGTCGATGGCGATGCCGAATTCGTGGAGAATGCCGGCGGTCTGCGGTCCAAGCCCATAGCGCCCCGCACGATATATGCGCGGCGCGGTGCCGAAGGCTTCGACGATGCGTGCGTGCAACCGGGCGAACTTCTCGCGCTCCAGTTCGTAGGGCAAGTTGCCGGCGTAGGAGTTGAATTCGCTGACTACCTCGTCGAACGGGGGGCTTACCCAGGGATGAAGCTGCACGCCGACTTCCGCGCGCCCGGCGGAAACGGCATCACCGATCGCCTGCGGTGCGAGCGGCGAATTGGCCACCGGATAGTCTATGAGGTAGATCGGTACGACGCCGAATTCCTCGCAGAACTGCTGGAACGTCTGGAGCGCGGGGACCGAGAGGGTGCCGTGGCGATGGCGATCCAGCGGCGCGTTCCAGTCGAATTCCTCTTCGGTATCGACGGTGACGATGAACCTCTGGCCGAATCCCTCGTCAAAACGCGCGAGAGCGTCGGTGCTGGGAGGCTGGAGAAGATTGGTCCCCGGCAAACTGGGCATTCCCTTGATCGGGCCCTCGATCGCGGCACGTCCGACAGGGCGACGTTGTGTTCGCGGATTCGGTCAGGCGCGAGGCATCGCGAATCCCATGGTGTGGTTGGTCGGGCTTAACGGCAAATCGTTCCGCTTCGGTAAAGGGCGCGGGGAGTTTGCCCAGTCATATCGTCAGATCGCTCGGCTGCCCGCCTGTTCGGCTGCGGGGGCGGCGGGAAGTGAGAGATAAAGGTCGTCCTCCTCGCGTTGCAGGCCGCCGCCGGCCGCTGCGGCCTCCGCCGCGGCCAGGCGCAGGGTGAAGCCGATGCCGAACATGCCCGTGGACAGCGACTGTCCACGCTCGCTGACGGGCGTGTCGAACAGGCTCTGGGCATCGCGGGTCAGCAGCAGCGAGGGCAGGGCGACGCGCATGGCCACGCGCCCGCTCTCCATCGACAGGCGGACCGGCAGCATCTCCTGCGGAGCGGTCATGCCGGCGAGGACGGCGAAGATGCGCCACACCAGGCGTTCGATTTCCGCCCTTTCGATAGCGACCGGCGAAGGCGCATATCCCAGTTCCGGAAGCACGAAGCCGCTACCGCGCGGCTCGGTCCAGGCTTTCAGGCGAGACACCGTTTCGGCCAGAACGGAAGCGAGGTCGCTTTCTCCCGATTCGATGCCGAGCGCGCCCGATTCCAGCTTAACCAGGCGGTCCAGCTCCTCGAACCCGGCGAGGATATGCGCGCAGTCTCCGGCGATGGCGGCGGCGAGCGCGCGATATTCGTGCGGGGCGGGGCCGTAGAGTTGCTGCTGGATGATCTCGGCGGCCACCTGGATGGCATTGGCGGGGGTCCGCAATTCGTGCAGGACCTGACGCATCCGGTCGGCCTCGCTCGGCTCGGCGGCAGGCGGGGCATCGATGGCGGCGATCTTTCCCGGTCGGCGCAATCTTCCCGCATAGCCGATAAAGCGCCCGCTGGCGGGATCGAAATGCGGCACGGCATCGACTTGCCAGGATCCGCTCACCGCCGGAGCGCCCGCGATGTCGACCGCGATCGCTCGGAGCGGCTGGCGGTGGCGCATGGACAGGGCAAGGCCGGGCCTTGGCGTATAGGCCGTCTGGGCATACTGCGAAGGCTCGACCGCCGAGGGATCGAGGCCCGCGAGATTCAGGCCGACCAGCGCACTGGCCAGAGAGCCGTCCGCCCAGTTGATGCGTCCTTCGGCATCCGTCGCGAAGTCGATCGCTGCCGTGGCCTGTTTCGAAGAATCGCCGAGCGGCAGGTGCGGGGTATTGCCTCCCGGTTTGGAGACGCCACTGGTGGAGCCATGGCTTTCGCGCGCCTTGCGGAATTCCTCGATGCGCCGGACGATCGCGCCGATTCCGGCGCCTGCCTCGCCGCCCGCATCCCCTTCGGCCTTTGCAACCCGCTGTCCGCGCGCGTCCGCTGGCGTAGCGGCGGCGCGGCCGGCGGCGGCAATCTGTTCCAGTCCGGCGAAAGTCGCGGGTTCGACACAAGGGGCTGCCGGAGGTTCCGGTTCGATATATTCCACCGCATCCACCAGGTCGAGCGGCTGCTCCTTATCCTCGCTATCGGCGGGTTCGTTAGCGGCCGGTTCCTCGACGGGCGGAAGCCCGCGATCGCGGATGCCGAGCCGTTCCAGCAAGGCTTCCACTTTTGCGCCGAGGTCGCGGCGATGGCGCAGGATGCCGCGCGCACGCACGGGGAGGGCGGGCACCAGCGCCAGCCAGGCGTCCTCGTCGAGCTGGGCGGTGCCGATGGCGGCCATCGCCACTTCGGGCTCCGCTTCCGCGAAGAGAGCGAGAAGGCGGGGGTTCGTCAGAGGTTGAAGCGGCTGGCGCACCAGGCGCGCGCGATCCGTGGCGGGTATCCGCGAGGACAAGTCCACTACGCGAGCGAACCCTGCTTCGATGGCCGCAGAGCGCGCATCCTCCGCGAGGCTGCCCAGGATGTCTATCAGCTGGCGATACTGGATACGCGCCAGCGCGTCCCCGGAGGACGGCAGATGCAGAACCGTAGCAAGGCGATCGTCGAAGTGCATTCCGGCTCCATAGGCGCTCCGTCGGCCGGTGCGAAGCTGCCACATCCATCATTTCCCAAGGGATAGGCCCTTAGGGTTAAAATGGGATCACCTTCACTCTATCAAACTGTGCAGATGGTGGAACTGGGTAGATTGTAGGCGTTGCAATGCGGGACGATTACGCTATGGGATAATATTATTACAGGGGTGTCGGCGTTTTCGAGTGGATATTGCATGCCGGATCACGCTGCGCGCCCCGCAAGGAAAGTTTCGCATGATTAATCTCGATGACATCGATCGCCGCCTGCTCGCGGAGTTGCAGGACGAAGGGCGCATCACCAATGTCGAACTCGCCCAGCGTGTCGGTCTCACCGCGCCGCCTTGCCTGCGCCGTGTGCGCAGCCTTGAGGAATCGGGCATCATCCAGGGCTATCACGCCGACCTCGATGCCTCGAAGCTGGGCTTCACGATCACCGTTTTCGCGCTCGTCAGCCTGAAGAGCCAGGCCGAAGAGTCGCTGCGCGCCTTCGAGGACCACATGAAGGGTCTGCCCGAAGTTCGCGAGTGCCACATGCTCAACGGCGAGATCGACTTCATCCTGAAGATCGTCAGCCGCGACCTCCAGAGCTTCCAGGAATTCCTGACCAGCAAGCTGACGCCCGCCCCGAACGTGGACAGCGTCAAGACCTCGCTGACTATCCGCACTGCGAAGAGCGTGCCCGGCGTTCCGCTGGAAGCCTGAGCGAATCACTTCGTGGCAATGACAAGAAAAACGCGCCGCGTCCTGCTGGGGGGCGCGGCGTTGCTGTTGGCGGCAGGCAATGTCTGGTGGTTCACGCAGCGAAGCACGCAGCCTGAACCCGACTTCGTGCTGGGCACTACCTATCAATATGCCAGTATTCCGGCGGAGGATTCGCCTGCTCTGCCGCGCTACGATGCCATCAAGGGAAGCTGGGTCGAAAAGGGACATCCGATAAACGCGATAAGCGATCGAATCCGTCCTTATCGCGGTTCCGATGTTCTGGGCCCATGGGTTCCGACGTCCTACCTAGCTATCGGCGTCGAGACGACCGCCGGCCCGGACCAGCTTTATCCAATCTTTGTGGACCTGGTTCGAGCGGGAGTCTGCGATGTCGCGGTGGTTCCGGACGGCACGACACCAGCTCCGCGCGGCGAGATCGATGTCATGATCCAGCACATCGTCTCCGTCCGCGACGGAAAGGGCGCCGTCCTGAAGTGCGCTCCCGCTCAGAGAGCCGCCGCACCTTCCAGCGCCAGCAGGTAGCTACCCGCACCGAAACCGGCGACGGTGGCTTTAGCGGCCATACCCACCCATGAGGTATGGCGGAATTCCTCGCGCGCGTGCGGGTTGGAGAGGTGCACCTCGATCACCGGCACCTTGATGGAGCGGATCGCGTCGTGCAGCGCGATGGAGGTGTGGGTATAGGCGCCCGGATTGATCAGCACAGCATGGGCGCCCTGATCTTCCGCTTCGTGCAGCCAGTCGATCAGGTGGCCTTCGTGATTCGACTGCCGCATGTCGATCGTGCAGCCCAACGCTTCGCCGCGTTCCGTCAGCATGGCCCCGATATCGTCGAGCGTCTGCGAGCCATAGATGCCCGGTTCGCGCTTGCCGAGACGATTGAGGTTCGGTCCGTTGAGGACATAGACGAGCTTGCTGGCCATTGCGCGGATTCCCGATGCGGTTGCTTTCCGGTCGGGGCTCTAGAGCATTTCCGCGCTCGCTGGGAATACCCGCGGAGATTTCTCAGCGAGGGGCGGGCATCTCGTCGCCGATAGGGCGCCCATCGGCCTGCATGCCAGCGGGCGGCGGGGGAGCATCGACATCGGCAGCCAAAGCGGAAGAAGCCTGCGGCTCGTCCGCCTGCTGCGTGTCGTCGCCGCCCTGGTAGAACTTGGCGAGTTCGGCATCGCGAGCCTGTCGCCGCGCGGCGGCGCTTTCTTGCTGGGCCTGCGCGCGTGCAGAAGCCTCTTTCTGGGCCTCGGCCTTCGCTTCGGCCAGTTGCCTTTCGAGTTCATCCTCGCGGCTCGGTCCGCAACCCGCCAGTGTCAGCAACGCGGCCGGGATCGTGGCCAGTGCCATGCGCGCTACATTCCCGACCACTTGAAACTCCTCGCAAGGCGGGCAATGCCGCTCTTGCGAGGTGTAGCGCCGAAGGTTTGGGTTTGTCTTAACGGCGGGAACTCAGCGGTCGCTCCCCTTGGTCTTGCCCCATTGGCGCATGGCCGAATAGCCGAGATAGCCGGTGCCGAAGAGGGCGTAGAGCGGTTCGGGGATGCCGTTCAGATAGGCCGTCATGGCCTGTCCTATAGCGCGGGCCGTCGCGGGACTGAAGGCACCGATGAGTCCCATGGGCAAGGCCCAGAGAATCATCGCGTAGATGACATAGAGAAAGCTTGGCCGCGCGCGGCTGGTCCAGGGATCGGCAGATGCAGCTTCGGCGACGATGGGTGAAAGACTCGCCTGAAGCATCTGCAATTCCGTGGAATTTTCCAGCTTCAGCAATTCCAGCTTGGCGCGATCGCGTGCATCGGGATCGGGAATCACTTTGTCGATGATCTTCGAGACGGGCGACAGGATCGAATCGAACAGGGCCATTGCGGGCACTCCCCTGGATGGTGGCCCGCAACCAGATAAATGAACTTACAGATGTAGGAAAATGCCGAAGCGGACGCCCGGCGCGATTTCGCCGTTAGCGCTGTGCCGGCCTGCACATGGCGCCCGCCCGATCGGCCAGCGCGAAGTCGCCCGCTCGCAGCGCTGCCTTCCGCGCTTCGGCGCAGTTTCCATCGGCCACCAATGCGCCCACTTCTTCGCGAAGGCCCTGTTCCCGGCGCATATCCTCCTGCTCCTCGTTCTGCTTGCGAAGACGCTCGACCTCCTGGAAACCAGAGTACCGCTGCTGGGCCGGATTGTCGCCATTGCCGGGCTGAACGCTGCAACTCGCGATATTGCCCAGACGATAGCAGGTCGAAGTCTGCGCCGAGGCGGGCGAAGCAGCGGGCAGGGAAGCCGTGAGAAGAACTGGCGCGAGAAGAACTGGATTTGCAATTGCGAGCTTCATCGTTCCCTCGAAGTGCTTGAATTAACTTCGGTCCAGATGAACCCGGAATTATTTCGCAGTCAAGAACGACATCAATGGCGGGGCTGCACGTCAACGGCATGCCATGGCCGAAAGCAAAAACGCCGGCTCCCGCGTGAAGCAGGAGCCGGCGTTTTTAATTGGTCGGGACGAGAGGATTCGAACCTCCGACCCCCACACCCCCAGTGTGATGCGCTACCAGGCTGCGCTACGTCCCGACCGGAGCGCGGCCTATAGGAGGCTCTTTTCGAGAGCGCAAGCGTCTGATGAAGACTTTCTTCGCGGCGGTTGAAGCGCGCCTGTGGATACCTATTTGCGGGCAGCTCCCGGGGGATGGGCGGCTTTCGGCAGAAGGCCGCGCGTTGCCAGTGCTCCGCTTTGTTGCTAACCGCGCCCATCCGGCTAAGTCCAGGAATGGATTTTTCCGGCAAGGCGTGCGGCAGATCGGATGCCGCGCCGTTCGCGCCGGGACGAAACGACGAGAAGGCCCTTCAGTTCAATGCAAAGCTCGATTCTCAACCAGCTCGCTGCCGCCGCTCCTGCCGGCTCTCCGCCGGCATGGATCCAGTACCTGCCGTTCGTGGCGATGGCGGCGATCTTCTGGTTCCTCATCCTGCGCCCGCAGATGAAGCAGCAGAAGGAGCACAAGAACAAGCTCTCCGCGCTCAAGAAGGGTGACGAAGTGCTGACCGGCGGCGGTCTTGTCGGCAAGATCGTGAAGATCGACGACAACTACGCCGATGTTCAGCTGGCCCAGGGCGTCGTCGTGAAGGCCGTCAAGTCGACCATCGTCGACGTGATCCCGCCGGCCGGCTCCAAGCCCGCGAACGACTGAGTTTCCGGCATCGCCGGGCTGTTCCCGGCGATGTCCGATGTCATGGAGCGGCCCAAAGCGGCTGCTCTTTCGGAGAGAAGCCACAGGCTATGCTCGAATTTCCTACCTGGAAGAAGCTCTGGTACTGGGGGCTGACGATCGTCATCGCCCTTTGCGCCGTGCCGTCGCTGGTCTCACTGACCAATGCGCGCTGGCCGGCGTTCCTGCCCGAGCCCAAGATCAATCTCGGCCTCGACCTGGCCGGCGGCAGCCGCCTCCTGCTTGAGGCGAACCGCCAGCAGGTGGTGCAGCAGCGCCTCGAAGGCATGGAAGAATCCGTGCGCACGCGCCTGCGCCAGGCCAGCCCGACCATCGCCATCGGCGACTTTTCCAGCACCGGCGGCCAGCTTGCCTTCACCGTCCGCGACCCCTCGCAGGTCGACGCGGCGCGCGAAGCGATCCTGCCGCTGACCTCGGGCGCGGGCCTTACCGGCCAGCGCGACTGGGACATCACGGTGCAGGACGGCACGCGCTTCATCCTCGTGCCCACGCAGGCCGGCATCGACCTTGCGATCAGCAGCGCGATGGAAACCGCCGTCGAAGTCGTGCGCAAGCGCATCGACGCGCTTGGCACCAAGGAGCCGGACATCCGCCGTCTTGGCGGCACGCGAATCGACGTGCAGGTTCCCGGCCTCCAGGATCCGTCGGCACTGAAGAACCTGCTCGGCCAGACCGCCAAGCTCGAATTCAAGATGGTCGACGAGACCGCCGTGCCGAGCGACCTGGCCAAGGGCATCGTCCCGCCGGGATCGGAGATCGTGCCCTACGCCGATCCCACCTCTCCCGCGGCCGACGGCGTGCCTTACCTTGCGGTGAAGCGCCTGGGCGGCATCAAGGGCGACGAACTGACGGACGCGAAGCAGGCCTTCGAACCGCAGACCAACGCGGCCGTCGTCTCGATCACCTTCAACCAGCAGGGCGGCGAGAAGTTCGCGAAGCTGACGACGGCAAACGTCGGCAAGCGCTTCGCCATCATCCTCGACGGCAAGGCTCTTTCCGCGCCGAGCATCAACGAACCGATCCTGGGCGGCAGCGCGCAGATTTCGGGCAGCTTCAACGTTCAGTCGGCCACGCAGCTCGCCATCGCGCTGCGCTCGGGCGCGCTTCCGGTGGACCTCACCGTCGTCGAGGAACGCACCGTCGGTCCTGACCTCGGCGCCGATTCGATACAGAAGGGCGTCGTCGCCATGGGCGTCGGCACCGTGCTGCTGATGCTGTTCATCTTCCTCACTTATGGCCGCTTCGGCGTCTATGCGAACCTGGCGCTGTTCATCAACGTGCTGATGATCCTGGGCATCATGGCGGTGCTGGGCACAACGCTGACGCTTCCGGGTATCGCCGGCTTCGTTCTCACCATCGGTGCCGCGGTCGACGCGAACGTGCTCATCAACGAGCGTATCCGCGAGGAACGCCATCGCGGGCGCCGCGTCGTGCAGGCGGTGGAGCTGGGCTACAAGGAGGCGAGCCGCGCCATCTTCGACGCCAACATCACCAACTCGATCGCCGCAGTGCTGATGTTCGCCTTCGGCTCTGGCCCGGTTCGCGGCTTCGCGGTGGTGCTCATGATCGGCATCGTCACTTCGGTGTTCACCGCCGTCACGATGAGCCGCATGTGGGTTGCGGGCTGGCTGCGTCGCGCCCGTCCCAGCGACCTGAACGTATAAAGGTACTGGCGCATGAAGCTCCTCAAGCTCATTCCCGATCACACGAACATCCACTTCCTGCGCTGGCAGTGGCCGTTCTTCATCAGCAACCTGCTGGCCATGGCGGCCTCGATCGTGCTGTTGTTCACGTTCGGCCTCAACCTGGGCGTCGACTTCGTCGGCGGCCAGATGATCCGCGTGACCTTCGAACAGAGCGCCACCGCCCCGGTCGCCAAGCTGCGCGAAAGCGTCGATTCGCTCGGCTTCGGCGAGCCGGTGATCCAGACCTTCGGCAAGCCGAACGAAGTTTCGGTGCGCATGAAGCTGCCGGAAGGCGCGGAAGACAATCCCAAGCTGGCTGACGGCATGGCCCGCAAGATCACCGCAAAGGTCCGCCAGGACTTCGCGGACGCCCGCGTCGACGGCGTCGATTCGGTCTCGGGCAAAGTCTCGGGCGAGCTGTTCCATACGGGCATGCTCGCGCTCGGCCTGGCGATGGTGTTCATCTCGATCTACATCTGGATCCGCTTCGAGTGGCAGTTCGCGGTGGGCGCGCTCTTCGCGCTGGTGCAGGATATCCTGCTGACCGTGGGCATGTTCTCGCTGACGCAGATGGAGTTCGACCTCAACATCGTCGCCGCCTTGCTGACCTTGCTCGGTTACTCGTTGAACGACAAGATCGTGGTCTACGACCGCATACGCGAGAACATGAAGAAGCATCGCCGCATGCCGATGAACGAGCTGCTCGACCTCTCGGTGAACGAGACGCTGTCGCGCACGATCGCCACCTCGCTTTCGGTGCTGATCATGCTCGTGTCGTTGCTGTTGCTGGGCCCCGACGTGATCTTCGGCTTCACCGCCGCCATCACCCTGGGCATCTTCATCGGTACCTACAGCTCGATCTTCATGTCGGCGCCGATCCTGATCTGGCTGGGCGTGAAGTCCGATACTTTCGTGAAGCAGGAAAGCGAGATCGATCGTCAGGACCGGCTCGCCCGCGAAGGTGGGGCCCGTCCATAAGCCTTCCGGCCTGAACCTGGCGAGATCGCAATCGAGAGGGCCGCTCCCGCAAGGAGCGGCCCTTTTCGTATCAGGCGGCGGCGTCCACCGGCTCGCCGGACAGGACATCACGCCAGAAACGAACCAGGTTCTGGGCATTCACGCCCCATGAGAACCGGCTGACATGGGCGGACACGTCCGATTGGCTGGGCGGGTCGGCAAGAATGTCGCTGACGGCATCGGCGATCGCTTCGGGCGTGCGCTCGGCAATGCGGCCCGCGCTGGGATCCTGAACTACTTCGCGCGCGCCGCCGATGTCGGGAACGACGATCGGGGTGCCGCAGGCGAGGCCTTCTATCCAGACGTTGGCCAGACCTTCGCTGGCGGAAGGAAGCACCAGCACATCTGCCGCGCAGAGCACATGGGGCAACAGGTCATGACCGACGAGGCCGAGGAACTGGACGCGATCCCCGACGCCGAGCCGATCGGCCAGCGCGCGCAGCGGCTTTTCGTCCTCGCCCACACCGGCAAGGGCCAGGCGGGCGCCGGGAAGGCGGGCTAGCGCCTCGATCACCAGCGCCTGGCCCTTGCGCGGAATCAGGGAGCCGGGGGTGACGATCAGCGGTCCTTCCGACCAGATGCCGAGGTTGGGCATGGCCGAGACCAGCGCGCGCGCGGCGCCGCGTTCGATGGGATGAAAGCGCTCGTGATCCAGCCCGGTATAATGGACGCCGATCCGCTCGCGCGGCATCCCCAGAGCGACCATGTCCTCGCGCAGGGCCTTGCTGACCGCCAGGATGCCGACAGCCTGCCGCGCGGCCTGTCGCATCTGATCCAGGGCGGCGGGGCGTTGGCTCCAGTAATGGATGTCGGCCCCGCGCGCCTTCACCGTAAGCGGAATCCCCAGCTCGCGCGCCAGCAGCGCGGCGGCGGGGCCATCGGGGAAGAAGAACTGCGCATCAACGAGATCGAACGGCTTTTCGGCGTGGAGGCGGCGAACCAGCGGCAGCACTGCACGGGCGATTCGCGCCGGATTGCCGTTCCCGCCGATCTTCGGGATCAGGGTGAACTTGGGATAATGGACCGTCAGGCCCGCGGAATCGTCGATCTCGGGAATGTGCCTCAGCTTGTCGTAAGGGTGGCGTCCGGACAGCGGCCAGGGGGGAATGCCTATGGGGCTGACCATGACGAGGTCCACTTCGCCGCCCGCGACGATCGCCCGCATCTGGTTGCCGACGAAGACGCCGAAGCTGGGCTTGACCGGATTGGGAAACAGGGTGGCGAGGGACAGGATGCGCATGGGCTGCCTTTTACCGGGCGAAAGTTAGAGCGTTTTCTAATCAGGTGGAATCACCTGATGACTCGGAAAACGCGGAAAGCCAAAAACCTAGAGCTTTCTGACAAGCATCTCCGCAACCGCCAGCCATGGCGGCGGTTCCGTCGCGATCGGTTTCTGGCCGCTGGCGGGCGGCAGAAGGATCAGGCCTGCCTCGGTGCGATCAAGTAGGCGGCCGAAGGCGAAACGGCCCGCGGGGCAGGGCGCCAGGACATCGCGGTTCATCAGCCGGGCGGCATCGTGCCAGTCATGCTGTCGCAGCCAGACCTGATCTCCGGCGCGATACTCGCCGCAGGACGCTCCCACTTCCAAGACCATCCACGGTGCATCGGTTGCGAGATCGCTCGGCAGCAGGGCTTCCCGGCGTGTTCGTGGACTTTCGACGCCGTTTTCGGAGAGCACGGCGACCACTACCGGGACGGCGCTGCCCTCGCTGCGCAAAAGGCTCTCGGGTTCCACGCCCAGAGCCGCGGCGATGCGGTTCATCCAGGCGAGCGAGAGGTTGCGCATCCCCGTTTCCAGCCGGCCGATGGTCTGCGCGGTGGTGGGGGGCTGGCAGGCCGCCGCCACGTCCGCGAGAGTGAGGCCCTTCTGCAGGCGGATGTCGCGGATGCGGTTTATCATCGAGACTCGCTGGTTAACCGATATGGTTCCCGCTCATCGCGCCTCTGATCGGTTTTGGCAAGCCGACGGGGATTTTGTGTGAGCCTTGCTGGCGCTACCCTTCGACTTGCTCCGCCAGTTCCAGCCAGCGTTCCTCGGCCGCGTCCTTTTCGCCTCGCGACTTTTCGATGGCGGCGGTCAGGGTGGCGAATTTCCCCGGATCGCGCGTGTAGAGCGCCGGGTCTGCCATGGCAGCCTCGTCACGAGCGATGGCGGCTTCCAGTTCCTCGATCCGCTTGGGCAGCAGTTCGTAATCGCGCTGGTCCTTGTAGGAGAGCTTGCCCTTCTTCTGCGGCATCGGCGGAGGCGGGGCGGTTTCGCCCTTGGCCTTGACCTTGCCGGCGCTCGTGCGTTCGCGACGCTTGGCTTCCCAATCGGCATAGCCGCCCGCGATGACGTCGACATGGCCGGTGCCGTCGAGGCCAAGCGTCACGTTGACGGTGCGGTCGAGGAAGTCGCGGTCGTGGCTGACGATCAGCACGGTGCCGTCGTAGTCCGCGATCACTTCCTGGAGCAGGTCCAGCGTTTCGAGGTCGAGGTCGTTGGTCGGCTCGTCGAGCACCAGCAGGTTCGAGGTGCGGGCGAATTCGCGCGCGAACAGCAGGCGGGAGCGCTCGCCGCCCGAGAGAGTGCCGACTTTCGCCTCGACCAGGCCGGGGTCGAACAGGAAGTCCTTGAGATAGCCCTGGATATGCTTGCGCACGCCGACCACGTCGATCCAGTCCCCCCCCTCGGCCAGGACATCGCGAATGCGCATTTCCGGGCTCATCCGGCTGCGCTGCTGGTCGATCACGGTGGCGTCCAGCGTCGCCGCGCGCGTCACCTTGCCTTCATCGGGCTGAAGCTCGCCCATCAGGATTTTGAGCAGCGTCGTCTTGCCCGAGCCGTTGGCGCCGACCACGCCGATGCGGTCGCCGCGCTGGATGCGCAAGTTGAAGTCCTTGATGACCGTGCGGTCTCCGAAGCGCTTGGTGACGTGTTCGGCGACGATGACCGACTTCGTCTTGCTATCATCTGCCACCACGGCGAGCTTGGCGGCGCCCTGCGGCCCCATCATCGAAGCGCGCTGGGCACGCATTTCCCACAGCTTGGCAAGGCGGCCCTGGTTGCGCTTGCGGCGCGCGGTGACGCCGCGCTCCAGCCAGTGCGCCTCGATCTTCAGCTTGGCGTCGAGCTTGGCCGCGGCGCGGGCTTCCTCGGCGTAGACTTCCTCTTCCCAGGCTTCGTAGCCGCCGAAGCCGATGTCGCGGCGGCGCAGGCCGCCCCGGTCGAGCCAGAGCGTCGCATTGGTCAGGCGGGTCAGGAAGGTACGGTCGTGGCTGATCACCACGAAGGCGCCGTTATAGCGCTGGAGCCAGGATTCCAGCCAGTCGATGGCGGCAAGGTCGAGGTGGTTGGTCGGCTCGTCCAGCAGCAGCAGGTCGGGCTCGGAGGCGAGGGCGCGGCAGAGCGCCGCTCGCCGCCGCTCGCCGCCGCTCGCGCTCTTGGCCTCGCGCGAAAGGTCGATGCCCAGCTGGTCGGCGATGGCCTCCACTTCATGCTGCTGGGGCGCGTCGTCGCCATGGATGGCGAAATCCAGAAGGGTGTCGAACCCGGTGAAGAATGGGTCCTGCTCCAGGGTCACGACGCGCGTGCCGGGCTGCACGGACCGCGTGCCCTTGTCCGCATCGACGGTTCCGGCGATCAGTTTCAGCAGCGTCGTCTTGCCTGCGCCGTTGCGGCCGATCAGGGCCAGCCGGTCACGCGGACCGATGTTGATGTCGAGGTCCTGAAAGAGCCAGCCGGAGCCCTGGATAAGGCCGAGGCCTTCCCAGCTGAGGATCGGTGCAATTGCCATGGCGCGCGCCCTACAGGCAGCGACGGGGGGCTGGCAAGTTGCCCGGAGAGAAGATCGCCGCCCACACACCCTAAGGATGCGCGTGTGATTTCGGCCACACCCGTTTCGCGGTGCCGCCTTCCTGCCACATTCAGGACTTGTTCAAGGCGGCAGGGTTAGGCAGCAAGTCGATATGAAACAGGCTCTTTCTTTCCTGACGGCTCCTGCCGCCCTGGCCCTGGTGGCCTTCGGACTGGTCGCGCCCACCTTGACCGCCCATGCCGACCCTGGCGGCGAGCAGGGCGAAGTGCGCCGGGAGCGGCGTGCCGGCAACATCCTCTCGATCCGCGAGATCGAACAGATCGTGCTGCCCCGGATGTCCGGCAAGCAGTATCTGGGGCCGGACTACGATTCGGCGGCCATGGCCTATCGCCTGAAGTTCATCCAGAATGGCCGGGTCTATTTCGTGGACGTGGATGCCCGCACCGGACGGGTGATCGGCCAGTCTCGTTGAGCGCTCGCTGCGCGCCCCGCTGATCTTCCTGTCGGAGCGCGGGAACCAACCGAGGGGCCGTCGCTTGACGGTGCCGGGCTTTCGCCCCATTTGAACTCCGCCCGGCGGGCCGTTTTCGCGGCTCCGTCCTCACCAAGGGAGACATCGAATTGCGCATCCTGATCGTCGAGGATGAACCCACGCTCGGCAACCAGCTCAAGACCACGCTGGAACAGACCGGATATGCCGTAGACTTGTCCGTCGATGGCGAGGATGGCCATTTCCTGGGCTCCACCGAAGAATACGACGCCGTGATCCTCGACCTCGGCCTGCCCGAGATCGACGGGCTGACCGTGCTGGGCATGTGGCGCAGGGAAGGGCGCAATTTCCCCGTGCTGGTGCTGACCGCGCGCGATTCCTGGTCCGACAAGGTGGCCGGGCTCGATGCCGGCGCCGACGATTACCTGGCCAAGCCATTCCAGACCGAGGAACTGATCGCCCGCCTGCGCGCGCTGATCCGCCGTGCTTCGGGCAATACCTCCAGCGAACTGACCGCCGGGGACGTGCGGCTCGACACCCGCTCCGGTCGCGTCACGCTGGCCGGTGAGCCGGTGAAGCTCACCGCGCAGGAATACAAACTGTTGTCCTACCTCATGCACCACAAGGGCAAGGTGGTCAGCCGCACCGAACTGATCGAGCATATCTACGATCAGGATTTCGACCGCGATTCGAATACGATCGAGGTTTTCGTCACCCGCATCCGCAAGAAGCTGGGTGCCGATGTCATCACGACGATCCGTGGCCTTGGCTACAGCCTCGACGATCCCGCAGAACCCGGCCGCGGCTGACGTGCCGGCCCCGGAACCGGGCCAGGGCTCTGTGACGGTGGACGAAGTCGATGCCGGCAGCGTCGGCGGCGCTCACGTAAGGTCCGCGAACACCGGTTCGCTGGCCCGTCGCATGATGCTGATCGCGGCAGGATGGATCTTCATCCTGCTGCTGGTCGGCGGGCTTGGGCTCGACCGGACCCTGACCGGCCTCATCACCCGCAATTTCGACGAAGGCCTGGGCTACATGCTGACCGGCATGATCGGCTCGGTGGAAATCGGGCCGGATGGAGAGGTGTTCTTCATCCGCCCGCTCGGCGATCAGCGGTTTCTAGAGCCGAATTCGGGCCTCTACTGGCAGATTCGCGCCAAGGGGCACGAGGACTTCCCTTCCCGATCGCTCTGGGATCGCACGATCCACGTTCCGCCCGAGCATTTCGACGCCCGGCAGCACGTCTACGACAGCGACCAGTTCCCCGGCGAGCCTTTGCGCGTGATGGAGCGTGCCGTCATTCTTCCCGGCAGCGACGCCCAGTGGATGTTCACCGTCGCCGCCAGCCGCGCCGATCTGAACGACCAGATCAAGATGGTGCGCGGGATCCTCGTCTACAGCTTCGTGGCGCTGGGTTTCGGCCTGCTGCTCATGGCGGGCATGCAGACCTGGTACGGCCTGTTTCCGCTGCGCCATGTACGCCGGGCGATCCAGAAGCTGCGTACGACCGGCGCCAGCCGGGTCACCCAGCCGCTGCCGCAGGAAGTGGAGCCGCTGGTGAACGAACTCAACGCCCTGCTCGCCCATACCGAGCGCCAGGCCGAGGAAGCGCGCACCCATGCCGGCAATCTTGCCCATGCTTTGAAGACGCCGCTGACCGTCGTGATGAACGCCGCCACCGCCAAGGCGCCCGACCTTTCGGATACCGTGATTCGCGAGGCAGCGGTCATGCGTCGGCAGGTCGACCATCATCTTGCGCGGGCAAGGGCGGTGGGCCGCCGTGCGGTGGGGCAATCGCGCGCGGAAGTCTGGCCCAGCGTGGAGGCGGTCCTGCGCGCCGTCGAGCGCCTTTACGATCAGGCGCGTCTCGATCTCGACGGCAATCATGATGTCGCGGTCGCGTTGGAAAAGCAGGATCTCGAAGAGATTCTCGGCAACCTGATCGAGAATGCCGCCAAGTACGGCGGGGGCAGCGTTTTCGTCACCGTGGATACCGACCGCACCTCGCGGTTCTGCGAAATCTGGATCGAGGATGACGGCATGGGCATCCCGGAAGCCGAGCGCATCCGCATCTTCGATCGCGGCGCGCGCCTCGATACCGGCAAGCCCGGCACCGGGCTGGGCCTTGCCATCGTGCGCGATGTCGTGGAGATTTACGGGGGCACCGTGGAGCTTGACGAAAGCGAGGATCTGGGCGGCCTTCTGGTCAAGCTCAAGCTGCCGCGCGTGGATTTCTGAATGTTGTCCGGGCGGGTTTTTCGGGGGAAGGGACGCGCAGGCGGTTGCGGCCTCGGCCATTCGTCCCCATTGGCGCGGTCTATCAGATCAAGGATATGCTCATGACCGATTCCATCAAACTTTCGCTGTCGTCGGACGAGATCGAAATGATCGTCGATGCCCTGGAGGCCGACCTCGAAGGCTATGTCGAAGCTGCCAAGGAAGCCCGCGGCAACAACAACCGCGAAGACGTGACCACCTTCACCGAGGCTGCCACTCGCATCCAGACGCTGATGTCGAAGTTGCAGGATCTGGTCGAGGAATAAGGTTTGAGACAGGCGTCGTCCCGGACTTGATCCGGGACCGCTGGCCGGGGCCAGCCCAACTCTCGGCAGGGCGCTTCAACGCAAGCTATCGCCTGAAGATTTGCCAGCGGTCCCGGATCAAGTCCGGGACGACGTTGGATTCAGATGTCAGGTTTCGTTCTTCGCCCGCTCGTGGTGGCGGATCACTTCGTCGATGATGAAGCGGATGAACTTTTCACCGAAATCCGGATCCAGATTAGCCTCTTCCGCAAGCTTGCGCAGGCGTACGATCTGCCGCTCCTCGCGGCCGGTGTCCGAGGCGGGGAGGTCGTTGCGGGCCTTGTAGGCGCCGACGGCCTGGGTGATCCGGAAGCGTTCCGCCAACATATGGATCAGGGCGGCGTCGATATTGTCGATGCTCGCTCGGAAACCGGCGAGAACGGGGTCGGCTGCGGGAGTGTCCTGGGTCATCGCGAGGTCCGCTAGCACGGCTTCGCCGGCTCTTCCAGTCGGGGCGTTTGCCCGGTCGGTGGCATTCGCTCTTGCGTTACGGTCGCCGAACGCGCAATGCGCGGTGCGATGAGTGCCGACGTTCTCCCCCTGCGCGCACGCGGGTCGCAGCCTACCCTCGCTCCCATGCTGGCGCTCACCGCTCCCGGCATGAACAGCGTCAATGCCGTCATTCTTGACCGGATGCAGAGCGAGATCCCGCTCATCCCGGCGCTTGCCGGGCATCTGATCTCTGGCGGCGGCAAGCGCATGCGCCCGATGCTGATGGTCGCCGCGGCGGAAGTCTGCGGCTACCAAGGCACGCGCCATCACAAGCTGGCCGCTGCCGTGGAGTTCCTCCACACCGCCACGCTGCTGCATGACGACGTGGTAGACGGTTCCGACATGCGGCGCGGCAAGGCCGCCGCCAATATCGTCTTCGGCAATCCTGCCACGGTGCTGGTGGGCGATTTCCTGTTCACCCGCGCTTTCGAGCTGATGGTGGAAGACGGCAGCCTCAAGGTTCTCAAGATTTTCTCCAAGGCCAGCTCGATCATCGCCGAGGGCGAGGTAGACCAGCTTACCGCCCAGCGCCGGATCGAGACGAGCGAGGAACACTACCTCCAGATCATCGGTTCGAAGACGGCCGCTCTGTTCGCCGCCGCCACCCGCATCCCGGCGATCGTCGCCGAGAAGAGCGAGGCGGAAGAACAGGCGCTCGATTCCTACGGCCGCAACCTGGGGATCGCCTTCCAGTTGGTGGACGATGCGATCGACTACGATTCCGAGGCTTCCGAATCGGGCAAGGACAAGGGCGACGACTTCCGCGAGGGCAAGATGACCCTGCCGGTGATCCTGGCCTATGCGCGCGGCAGTGCCGAGGAACGCAAGTTCTGGGAAGACGCCATTGCCGGCTTCCGCACCGAGGACGAAGATCTGGCCCATGCGGTGGAACTGATCAACCGTCACGGCTGCGTGGAGGCTACGCGTGAGCGCGCGCGCCTCTATGCCCAGCGTGCAATCGATTCGCTGTCGATCTTCCCGGTCGGTGCCGCGCGCGAAGCGATGTGCGAGGCCGTGGAGTTTGCGGTGGCACGCCGCTACTGACAAATCGTTCCAGAAATGAATACCGACGCCGGGCCATCGTGCCCGGCGTTTTCGTATCTGCGCAACAGCAAGGTTTCCGCCATGGTAACTTTGAACAGATATATGTCACTACGACGAAGCTGACGATGAATTTGATTAGGCCGGCAATCTATTGAGTTGATACGTCTAGATATTGTCTATACGCTCACGTGATTACGAGTTCCTTTTACAGGAGATCGTCTATGTCTCGCCTTGGTCGTTCCGCAGTAGGTTTCTTTTCGGCGGGCGGCTTGTTCCTCGCGCTCGGCGGAATTCCTCCGGCGAATGCGCAAGATGCCGCGACCCAGGGCCCAGAGACTCAGGAAGCCGCCAAACCAGCAGCGGATGAAACGCCTCCCCCCGCTTCGTCCTTCCGACCTGCGGGGCGCGGGGGGACGGGCTGGACCCTGATCGTCAGTCCTTACGTATGGGGCGCGTCGCTGGGCGGCGATATTGGCCTTGCGGGCTTGCAGTCGGAAGCCCGCCTGCCTTTCGGCGATATCTTCAAGCATCTCGATCTTGCCGCGATGGGCAATCTGGAAGTCGTCAACGGCAGGTGGGGCGGCTATCTCGATGCCCAGCACGTCAAGACGTCGCAGAGCGAACAGGTGCTCTCCTTGCCGGTGGACTTGCGGATAAGGACCACGCGCGTCGCGGGTGGGTTCTACTACAAGGCCTGGATCGTGCCGCTTTCCGGAGAAACGGCGTTCGGCGTTCAGCGCAGTATCTCTTTCGAACCCACCGCTGGACTTCGCTGGACGGACCTCAAGGCCAGTGCGGCCGTGGCGCCGCTGGGGCAGGAGATATCGAAGGGCGCGAACTGGGTGGATCCCTTCGTGGGGCTGCGGATGAACGCGGATCTGTCGCGTCACTGGAACCTCTTCGCGCAGGCCGATGCGGGCGGTTTCGGGGCCGGATCGGATATCAGCGTGAACGCGGTTGCCATGCTCGGCTATCGCACCCGCGTCTTCGGCCAGCGCACGATCCTGCGCGCCGGCTATCGCTTCATCTACGAGGATTACGACCAGCCCGACTTCACCGGGCGCGGCAGATTCGTGTGGGACATGCAACAGCGCGGCCCGCTGCTGGGACTGTCGATGCTTTTCTAAACCCGCTTTCCCGGAGAAAACGCCGATGCGCAAGACGACCAGACCCGTTCGGACGCTCTGCCTGCTCGCTGCTCCCGCATTGTTGACGGCCGCCACCGTGGCCGATGCCTGCACCCGAGCCGTCTACCTGGGCCCGAACGACAACATCATCACCGCACGCTCGATGGACTGGAAGAGCGACATCGTTTCCAACTTGTGGATCCTGCCGCGCGGCATGTCTCGCAGCGGGGAGGCGGGGCCGAACTCGATCAAATGGACAGCGAAGTACGGCAGCGTCGTCGTCAGCGGCTACGATGTCTCGACGACCGACGGCGTGAACGAGAAGGGCCTTAACGCCAATATGCTCTGGCTCGTGGAATCGGAGTATCCGGCCTTCGACGGCAAGGGCAAGCCGGGGCTGACGATCGCGGCCTGGGCGCAATATGCGCTCGACAACTTCGCGACCGTGGCCGAAGCGGTCGCCGCGCTGGAAAAGGAGCCGTTCACGGTCGTCACCGACAACGTGCCGGGAGAGAACCGGCTGACAACGGTGCATCTCTCCCTGTCGGACAACACCGGCGACAGCGCCATCTTCGAATATATCAAGGGCAAGCTGGTGATCCACCACGGGCGCCAGTACCAGGTCATGACCAATTCGCCGACTTTCGACGAGCAACAGGCGCTCAATGCCTATTGGAAGGCGATCGGCGGCACCACCATGCTGCCGGGCACCAATCGCGCGTCCGACCGCTTCGCGCGCGCTTCCTTCTACATCAACGCGATTCCGAAAGAGGAAAACCCCAACAAGGCGCTGGCGGCTGTTTTCAGCGTCATCCGCAACGCTTCCACGCCCTATGGCATCAATACCCCGCTGGAGCCGAACATATCTTCGACGCGCTGGCGCACGGTGTTTGATCACAAGCGGCAGCTCTATTTCTTCGAATCGGCGCTGACGCCGAATACCTTCTGGGTCGATCTCAAGAAGATCGATTTCTCGAAGGAGAGGGGGAAAGTGAAGCTGCTCGATCTCGGCCCCAACCAGGATCACACGTTTTCCGGACAGGCGAACGGCGATTTCGTGGACCATGCGCCGTTTCGCTTCCTCGGTTTAAGCGGCTGACTCGTCCGTCCTACCGCTCGGGTGGGTTTTTCGGGCAACACGTCGCAATGCAATGAGGGTGCAACAAGCCTGCAATTGCCGTGGCATGGGAAGCACCCTATCAACCCCCGCCATGCCCGCCGAATCCGAGCTGGTGTCAACGGGCTATCAGCCTGGGTCACCGCGCCAACGCCTCGTATCTTCTTTCCTCTCCGGGGGACTGATCCTGCTCGCGCTGCTGGCGGCGATCTATCAGACCGGGCTCGTTCCCGAACTGACCAAGGAAACCACGTCCCTGACGACTTTCGATGTGGTGGATCACGATCGCGACAAGGGCGGCGAAAAGCCCGCCGTGCCCAAGCAGCGCGAAGAGAAGAAGGTCGAGAAGAAGCAGGAGCAGAAGGCAGCCGTCGTCCAGGAAAAGGTGCCGACCCCGCCCGTCGAGAAGCCGGTCGAGAAGAAGCCGGCCTTCACCTTCCTGAAGCTGTCGAGCCAGGAATTCGCCGCGGCCGATATCGGCAAGATGAAGGGGCAGGGCCTTGCGCAGTCCTCGCCCGCACCTGCCGGTTCCGGTGGGACTTACGGGCCGGGTGAAGGGCCGGGCGGCGCCACGCTCTACAATGCCGACTGGTTCCGCCGACCGACCGATGCGCAATTGGGCGGCTATCTTCCGGCGAAGCGGCCCGATACCGGCTGGGGCATGATCGCCTGCCAGACCATCGACAACTACAAGGTTGAAAATTGCCAGATCCTAGGCGAATCGCCGCGTGGGTCCGGGTTCGGCCGGGCGGTGCTCAACGCGGCCTGGCAGTTCGAAGTGCTGCCGCCGCGCATCAACGGCAAGCCGCAGCTTGGCACCTGGGTGCGCATCCGCATCGATTACGGAACCCGGCGCGCAAGCTGATCATCAGGCCAGGTGCCAGGCTTTCGATGAGGCTTCCACCCGGATCAGCATCTCTTCGAGCGTCATGGGCCGCGCAAAGTGGAAGCCCTGAGCCAGCGAGAAGCCGGCGATACGGGCGCTGAGAAGTTGATCCTCCGTTTCGATTCCCTCGATCACGCATTCCAGCGACAGCGCGCGGGCCAGGTTGCGGATCGCGGAGATCAGGCGGCGGCCCACGGCTTCGTCAAGGCGGGGCGCAAAACTGCGATCGATCTTGACCATGTCCAGCGGCAACTGGTGCAGCGACGAAAGGCTGGAATAGCCGGTTCCGAAATCGTCCAGCGCGATGCGCGCGCCGGTCGCCCGCAAGCGATCCAGCACGTCGCGCGCCTTGTCGACCTCGGCGATCAGGGTGGTCTCGGTAATCTCGAACATCAGGCGGCGGGCATCGCAACCGCTGCGCGAAATGCTCTCCAGCAGAGTGGCGACCGTTTCCGCATCCGAGATGTCATGGCCGGAAAGATTGAACGAGATCGAGAGCGGGTGCGGCAAGAGGGCCAGCGTATCCAGAGCGCGGTCGAACAGCGTTGCCGTCACCTCGCGGGCCCGGCCCACTCGCTCTGCCGATGCGATCATCATCTCGGGCGCGACTTCTCCGAGGACGGGCGAAGTCCATCGAGCCAGGCATTCGAAGCTGACGGGCTGGTTGCTTTCGGTCGCGACGATCGGCTGGTAGGCGACGGAAAGTTCGCGCGACAGCTCTGCGCGCTGCATTGCCGCATCGAGGGCCTGCTCGGACCGGATCAGCGTTTCCAGCTGGTCGGAAAAGCGGACGCATTGTCCGCGGCGGTGGTTCTTGGCGTGGTAGAGCGCGAAGTCGGCGCGATCGTAGAGCGAATGGGCATTGCGGGCACTGTCGGGATGGATCGCGATTCCGGCGGAGCCACCGACCGCCACTGTCACTTCGCCGATGCGCGCCGGCATCCGGATCGCGGAGCAGAACTTCTGCGCGATGGCTTCCGCCTCGTCCGGCCCGCCGGGCACGATGAATCCGAACTCGTCGCCGCCCAGACGGGCGATCGTCACGGAGGGGTCGCATTGCGCGACCAGGCGTGAGCCGATGACCTGGAGCAGGCGGTCGCCCTGCGCATGGCCATACGTGTCGTTGACCGGCTTGAAGCGGTCGAGATCGATCAGTCCCACGCAGAAGACCTGATCCTCGGCGCTTTCGAGCAGGGTTTCCAGAGCGGCGAAGAAGTAGCGGCGATTCGGCAGGCCGGTGAGCGCGTCTGTCTGCGCAAGCCGCGCGTTCTCGTCGCCCAGGGCCTGTGCCTGCCTGCGCTCCACCCGCAGTTCGCGCTGGGCCCCTTCCAGTTCGACGAAGGAATCGTAGGTATCGCGCAGGATCTTGAGGATCACGGCGGCCACGAGGGCGATGTTGATGGCGATCGCCGTGAGCGTGGCGGAACCCGTGGCAACGCAATAGGCCAGGAACATCCCCAGGGCGGTCAGGCAGATCAGCAATGCCGCCGTGGGCAGGAATGTAAGACAGAACACGCAGCCCAGCACCGTCACCGAGACGAAGACCGCGACATGGCCATGCTCGTAAGGCCCGCCATAGCGATCGAGGCACAGTGCCCAGATCGTGAAGGCGATCGCGAAGACCAGCGAAAGCCAGATCGCCTTGCGCATGCGCTTTCGGGCGCGGTCAGCCTCCAGATCGTGCTGGCCGATGGGGCGCAGCCACACCAGCATACGGATCAGACACCCGGCGATAAGGATCGCCGGGATCGTCAGGGTCAGGTAGCCCGGCGCCAGCGCCCGGTGGGTATAGGCCAGAATCGCCGCGTTGACCGACAACAGACCGTAGAGAGGTGGAACCCGCTCGCGCAGACGCAAGAACTGCGCCACGGGCAATGGATAGTGCCCGGCGCGGTGCATCTTGCTCTGGATCGAATTGACGTCGGACAACACGAGAACTCCTGAGAGTTTTGCTTAGGTATAATTCCTTGATGAAGCGTGGACGTCTCGAACAGTCTCATCCGTTTCGGACCCGGCAATGAGATGGACGTAGCCTTTCCCGCTTCATAAGGAGCATGCGTGAGCGAGCTTCCCATCCTATCCGTATTGCCCGAAGTCCTGTCCGCATTGCGTGACGGTCCTCACGCCGTGCTGATAGCACCGCCGGGTGCCGGCAAGACCACCGCGCTGGCCCCGGCGCTGCTGGACGAACCGTGGTGTACCGGCACCGTCATCCTGCTGTCGCCGCGCCGCGTCGCCGCGCGGGCCGCCGCCGAGCGCATGGCGGAACAGCTGGGCGAGAAGGCCGGCGAGACGATCGGCTATGTCACCCGCCTCGACGTGAAACGCTCGGCGCGAACCCGGGTGCTGGTGATGACCGAGGCGATTTTCGTGGCGACTATCGTCTCCGATCCGGAGCTTTCGGGCGTCTCCGCCGTACTGTTCGACGAAGCGCACGAGCGGCATCTCGACAGCGATCTCGGCCTCGCTCTCGCCATCGAATCGGCTCAGGTCCTACGCGAAGACCTGCGCATCGTCGTGATGTCCGCCACCATCGACGGGACGCGTTTCTCGCGGCTGCTGGGCGGTAAGGTTCCGGTGATCGAGAGCGCAGGCAAGGCCTGGCCGCTGTCGATTCGCTGGCTCGGAGGATCGCCTGATCAGCGAATCGAGGATGCCATGACTTCCGCCGTGCTGACCGCTTGGCGCGAGCAGGACGGCGATATCCTCGCCTTTCTTCCCGGCGTGCGCGAAATCGATCGCGTCGCGGAACGTCTGGCGGAAAAACTGTCGCAGGCGCTGGTCTTGCCGTTGCATGGGCAATGTGAACCCGCAGCCCAACGCGCGGCGATCCGCCGCGATCCGCAGGGCCGCCGCCGCGTTGTACTGTCCACCGCGATCGCCGAAACCTCGCTGACGTTGGAAGGCGTATCGGTCGTGGTCGACAGCGGCCTGTCGCGCCGTGCTGAATTTGACAAGGCGGCGGGCGTAACCAGACTGGTGACGAACCGCGCCAGCCGTGCCTCGGCAGCGCAACGCGCCGGACGCGCCGCCCGTCAGGGGCCCGGAACGGCCTATCGCCTTTGGGAAGAGGCGGCACACGCGGGACGACCCGAATTCGATCCGCCGGAAATGCTCACGAGCGATCTCGCTCCGCTCACGCTCTCCCTCGCGCAGTGGGGGACCGGCGATCCGGCGGCCATGGCCTGGCTCGATCCGCCGCCGGCCCCAGCACTGGAGGCCGCCAGACGCCAGCTCCAGGCGCTTGGCGCCTTGGACGGAGACGCGCGAATCACGTCTTTCGGCGGCAAGGTCGCTTCCCTGCCGATGGATCCGGCGCAGGGCGCCATGATCCTCCATGCCACCGAGCGAGGCGCGGCAGCGGACGCGGCAAAGCTCGCCCTGCTGCTCCAGGAGCGCGGGCTGGGCGGTCGCAGCGAGGATCTGGCGCAGCGTCTCTCCCGCTGGAACGGCGATCGTTCCCCTCGTGCGGAAGCCTCGCGCAAGCTGGCGGGAGGCTGGGCGCGGCGCGCGCGGGCGCTGACCTCCGGCGCTGACGATGCGCACGACATTCCCGCCGGAGTCCTGCTGGCGCTCGGACGTCCGGACATGGTGGCACGCCGCCGCGATGCGACGGGCGAGAACTGGCTCTCGGCCGGGGGCAGGGGCTATGTGCTCGATCCGGTCTCGCCGCTGGCCACGCGCGAATGGCTGGTGATCGGCGATGCGCAGGGACAGGCCAAGGGTGCGCGCATCCTGTCCGGCGCTTCGCTGGAGACCTCCGACGTCGAGCAAGGCCTGGCCGATCGCATCGAGCGGCGGTCGGTCATGCGCTGGAACGAGGCGGAGGGGCGCGTCGAAGCGCGGCTGGAGCGGCGTCTGGGGGCCATCACCCTGGCAAGCGGACCCGATCCCGCGCCGGATCCCGCCGCGATCTCGGCTTTCCTGCTGGAACGCGTGCGGGAAAAGGGCCTCGATCTCGTTCCTTTCGGCAAAGGCAGCCTGTCGCTGCTGCGGCGGGCTCGCTATGCGGGAATCGAGGCGCTGTCAGAGAAGGCGCTGGCCAGGGATCTGGACGATTGGCTGGGCCCGCTGCTGGGGCGGCGGCTCGATGCGATCGACAAGGGAGCGCTCGCCGAAGCCTTGCGCAATCGCCTTACCTGGGACGATCAGCAAACCCTTGAAAGGCTTGCACCGCCGGAATTCCGCAGCCCGGCCGGCAGCACCCATGCGATCGACTACGAGGACGAGGGCGGCCCCAGCGTGGAAGTGCGCGTGCAGGCGCTGTTCGGGCTGGATCGCCATCCGACCTTCGGGCAGCCCGCGCAACCGCTCCTGCTCAAGCTGACCTCTCCTGCGGGGCGGCCGATCCAGACCACGCGTGACCTGCCCGGATTCTGGCGCGGATCGTGGCGCGACGTGCAGCGCGACATGAAGGGCCGCTACCCCCGACACCGCTGGCCGGACCAGCCCTGGACCGAGGATCCCAGCCTGAAGACGCGCAATGCGTTCGAGAGAAGCAGGAATACGTGATTTGCGCTTGATTCTCTCCCTGATTCGGAGGCAAAGCGCTCGACTATGAGTGCACGCATCTATCAGCGCCCGAAGAACGCCATGCAGTCCGGCAAGGCACTGCTTGACCAGTGGGTCCTCGAATTCGCTCCCTCGGAAGCGAAGAAGCCAGATCCCCTGATGGGTTGGGCCGGCTCCGGCGACATGCAGCAGCAGGTCACGCTGAAGTTCCCGACCGTGGAGGAGGCCAAGGCCTACGCCGAACGCTACGGCATCGAGGCCGAAGTTCATGCCACGCCGCCGCGCCGCCTCAAGATCCAGGCCTACGCCGACAACTTCCGCTGACATTCACGCGCTCGCGCGCTTTTTCAGGCATGATCGGCCCGCGTTTTCCAGGAGAAAGCGCGGGCCGATGCCGTTCCGGGCCTCTTCGTGGAGCAAGGTAAGGGTCTTGGAGAAAAGTCTGGATGTCCGGGCTGGACAAACCTTCCGCGGCCCGCCATATGGCCGCCCGGGAGTCGGGTGGACGTTTGCGTTCGCCAACCTGGTCAGGTCCGGAAGGAAGCAGCCACAACGGATAGCGGCGGGTCGCCCGGCTCCTTCAGCCCACATCGTGACAAGATAGCGTACCCGCCGAAGCGCAGGCTTTTCGGCGCGGTTTCGGTTCTGGGCTGTGGAGCAAATTGCTTTTCCCCTGACATTCCGGCGCCACGCCCCTAGTTTGGCAGGCGATGAACGATTCACGCGACATGTTCGGCGATACACCTCCCTGGGACGACAAGGAGGAAGATGCCGCTCCGACCCCGGCCGAGCTGGAAGAGGCCGGACAGGCGTCGATGTTCGGCGATCCCCAACCTGCACCTGAGCCAGCGCCTGAGCCCGCAGCGGCGCCGGAACCCGCGCCGATCGAATCGGCTGCGAACGAACCCGAAGAGCCGGTGGCAAAACCGGCTGCTCCGAAACCGGCCGCTCCGAAGCCAAACGCACCGGAGGCGTCAGCGCAGCCCTATCGCGTGCTCGCGCGTAAGTATCGTCCGCAGACTTTCGCGGAACTGATCGGGCAGGAAGCGATGGTTCAGACCCTCGCCAACGCCATCAAGCGCGACCGGCTGGCCCATGCCTTCCTGATGACCGGCGTGCGCGGGGTGGGCAAGACTTCCACCGCGCGCCTGATCGCCAAGGCGCTCAACTGCATCGGACCCGACGGACAGGGCGGCCCCACCATCGATCCTTGCGGTCAGTGCGAGCCGTGCCAAGCGATCGCCGAAGGGCGCCATATCGACGTGATCGAAATGGACGCCGCTTCCCACACCGGCGTCGACGACGTGCGCGAGATCATCGAGGCGGTGCGCTATGCCGCCGTCTCGGCGCGCTACAAGATCTACATCATCGACGAAGTTCACATGCTGTCTCGCAATGCTTTCAATGCCTTGCTGAAGACACTTGAAGAGCCGCCGGCCCATGTGAAGTTCCTTTTCGCGACCACCGAAGTGGACAAGCTGCCGGTCACGGTGCTGTCCCGCTGCCAGCGCTTCGACTTGCGGCGCATCCCCGCGCCGATGCTGGCCGGGCACTTCGCCAAGGTCTGCGGGCTGGAAGGCGTCGAGGCCGAGGAAGAGGCGCTCGCCATGGTCGCCGCCGCCGCCGAGGGTTCGGTGCGTGACGGCCTGTCGATTCTCGACCAGGCGATCGCTCATGCCGATCTCGACGGAGAGGGACAGGTCCGCGCCGACAAGGTCCGTGACATGCTGGGCCTTTCCGACAAGAGCGTGCAGCGGCATCTCATCACCGCGATCCTGGACGGAAAGGGCGGCGAGCTGCTCGAACTGGTGGAGCGCCAGTTCTCCCTGGGTGTCGAGCCGATCGCGATCATGCGCGGGCTGATGACGCTGGTTCACCGCATCGCGGTGGCGCAAGTCGCGGGCGGGGCGCACGATGCGCATTCTGCGGAAGAGCGCGAGGCGATCGAGGGCTGGGCCAAGGCGCTCAAGGCCGGGCAGGTCCATCGCATCTGGCAGCTCCTGCTCAAGGGGCATGAGGAAGTGAAATCGGCGCCCGATCCGCTGGTGGCTGCGCAGATGGCGCTGCTGCGGATCCTGCACGCGTCCGACATGCCGGATCCGGGTTCGCTGGTGAAGAAGCTGGAAGAACTGGCTGCCCGTGCTCCAGTCGCTGCGCCTGAGACTTCCCGCGCCCCGGATGGCGGCGGGGCTGAAGGCGCTTCCGCGGCTCCCGCGCCGACAGCTGCAGTCGAGGTTCGACGCTGGGAAGAACTGGTCGAAGATGTAGAGCACATGGGTGAGCTTTCGATCGCGAACACCATGCGCATGCAGGTTCGCGTCGTCGAGCTTGGCTCCGGGCTCCTGCGCTATTCGCAGCCACCGGGTTTCAGCGAAGACATCGCGGGCCTGCTGCGAGGGTCACTTGCCAAGGCGACCGGCGAGCGCTGGGAAGTCTACAAGCTCGGCGAGCAGGAGGGCGTCATCGCCATGCCCACGCTCGTCGAACAGGCCGAAGCGAAGAAGAATGCCGAAAGCGATGCTGTCAGCCAGCACCCCCTAGTGGTGGCGACCAAGGCTGCCTTCCCGCAGGCCGAAATTATTGAAGACGATCGTCCGCTCGCCGTCGGCGGTGGCGGACGCAATTGGAGACGTTGAGATGAAGTCCATGGAAGAGATGCTCCAGGCAGCGCAGCAGGCGGCCGAGACCATCCAGAAGCAGATGAACGAGGCGCAGAACAAGCTGGATGCCATGGAAGTCGAAGGACTTTCCGGCGGCGGCCTGGTGAAGATCCGTTGTTCGGCCAAGGGTCGCGTGATCGGCGTTTCCATCGACGACAGCCTGATGCAGCCGGGCGAAAAGCAGATCCTCGAAGACCTGATCGCCGCTGCTTACAACGACGCGCGCGTCAAGGCCGATTCGGTGGCGGGCGAGGAACTGGCCAAGGCCCAGCAGGGCATGGGCCTGCCGCCGGGCTTCAAGATGCCGTTCTGATTTGCGGGTTGCATCGTCGGAGAGCGCCTGACTTCCGCCAGGCGTTTTCCGTCGGTTCTGACGGATGTTCCGGGAAATTGCGCTATATTGGATCAAACATCCGGTATTTTCCGGAGTTGCGATCTAGGGAGAAGGGGAAAGTGGTGCGGCTATCGCTTCCACAGTCTTTCGACGGCATTACCATTGCGTGCTGCGCGAGAGACCCCATATCGTCCCGCGCCCCATGTTATCTCGGGAAGGCCGGGGGGCTCTCAGCTGCCCCGCGTGTGTGTTGAAATGGAAATGACCTTGAACCTGCTTCCGCTGCTTCCCTTGCGCGACATCGTCGTGTTTCCCGGCATGGTCGTGCCGCTTTTCGTCGGGCGCGAGAAATCGGTAGCCGCGCTGGAAGCGGCGATGGCGGGTGAAAAGGACATCTTCCTCCTCGCCCAGCTCGATCCGGGCTGTGACGATCCGGACCGTGACGATCTCTACGATACCGGCGTGATCGCCAGCGTCTTGCAGCTCCTGAAGCTGCCGGACGGCACCGTGCGCGTGCTGGTCGAAGGTCAGGAACGCGCCAAGCTCGATGCCCTGCGCACGGAACAGTCCGCCGAGGGCGAGATGCTGGTCGCGCAAGTCGAACGCCTTGAACCTGTCGAGGCCGACGGCACCGAGACCGAAGCGATGATGCGCTCCGTCGTCGACCAGTTCGGCGAATATGCCAAGCTGAACAAGAAGCTCTCGCAGGACGCGGGCGACCAGCTGGGCGAGATCGAGGATCCGGCCAAGCTGGCCGACACGATCGCTGCGCAGCTTTCCGCCAAGGTTGGCGACAAGCAGGCCGTGCTCTCCGAGCCGGACCCGCTCAAGCGCCTGGAGATGGTGTTCTCCTTCATGGAAGGCGAACTCGGCGTGCTTCAGGTGGAGCGCAAGATCCGTGGCCGCGTGAAGCGGCAGATGGAAAAGACCCAGCGCGAATATTACCTCAACGAGCAGCTGAAGGCGATCCAGTCGGAACTCGGCGGCGGAGACGGCGACGAGGCGAACGAGCTTCAGGAGCTTCAGGAGCGCATCGAAGCGACGCGTCTCTCGAAGGAAGCGCGCGAAAAGGCCACGGCAGAGCTGAAGAAGCTCAAGTCGATGCAGCCGATGAGCGCCGAGGCGACCGTCATCCGCAACTATCTCGACGTGCTGCTGGGCCTGCCCTGGGGCAAGAAGAGCAAGCTGAAGCGCGACATTTCCGAAGCGCAGACCGTGCTCGACGCCGATCACTACGCGCTCGACAAGGTGAAGGACCGCATTGTCGAGTACCTGGCCGTGCAGGCGCGCACCAACAAGCTGAAGGGGCCGATCCTTTGCCTCGTCGGCCCGCCGGGCGTGGGCAAGACCTCGCTGGGCAAGTCGATCGCCAAGGCGACCGGCCGCGAATTCATTCGCCAGTCGCTGGGCGGCGTGCGCGACGAGGCCGAGATTCGTGGCCACCGCCGCACCTATATCGGCTCGCTGCCGGGCAAGATCGTCACCAACCTCAAGAAGGCCGGCAAGTCGAACCCGCTGTTCCTGCTCGACGAGATCGACAAGCTGGGCCAGGACTTCCGCGGCGATCCGGCATCGGCGCTGCTCGAAGTGCTCGATCCGGAGCAGAATTCGAAGTTCCAGGACCATTACCTCGAACTCGACATCGACCTGTCGGACGTGATGTTCGTCTGCACTGCGAACAGTCTGAACCTGCCGCAGCCGCTGCTCGATCGCATGGAGATCATCCGCCTCGAAGGTTATACCGAGGACGAGAAGGTCGAGATCGCCGAGCGCCACCTCGTGCGCAAGCAGGTGGAGGCGCACGGCCTGAAGAAGGGCGAGTTCACGCTGACCCAGGACGGTCTGCGCGACCTGATCCGCTATTACACCCGTGAGGCGGGCGTGCGTACGCTGGAACGCGAGATCGCCAAGCTGGCGCGCAAATCGCTGCGCCAGATCCTGGAAGGCAAGGCCACCGAGGTCACGATCACGCCGGAAAACCTTTCCGAATTCGCGGGCGTGCGCAAGTTCCGCCACGGCGTGGGCGAGGAAGAGCACCAGGTTGGCGCCGTCACCGGCCTCGCCTGGACCGAAGTGGGCGGTGAACTGCTGACCATCGAAAGCGTGACCGTGCCCGGCAAGGGCCAGATCAAGGCCACCGGCAAGCTGGGCGACGTCATGAGCGAGTCGATCCAGGCGGCCTTCAGCTTCGTGAAGGCCCGTTCGCCGGCCTATGGCATCAAGCCCTCGACGATCCAGAAGAAGGACATCCACATCCACCTGCCCGAAGGCGCGGTGCCGAAGGATGGTCCTTCGGCGGGCATCGGCATGGTCACGTCGATCGTCTCGACCCTGACCGGCGTGCCGGTGCGCAAGGATGTGGCGATGACCGGCGAAGTCACGCTGCGCGGCCGGGTGCTGCCGATCGGTGGCCTGAAGGAGAAACTGCTGGCGGCCCTGCGCGGCGGGATCACCACCGTTCTGATCCCGGAAGAGAACCGCAAGGATCTCGCCGAGATTCCCGATAACGTGAAACAGGGGCTCGACATCATCCCGGTTTCGCATGTCGACGAAGTGCTGGCCAAGGCGCTGACGGAACCGCTCGAAGCCATCGAGTGGACCGAGGCGGACGAACTGGCCGCGGCGCCTTCACAGACGCCGACGTCTTCCGCTACCGCGCATTGAATCTGTCGCCGGACGCTCTTTCCATTTCCGGAGAGGGTGTCTTGGCGGCAATTTTCGGTCGAGCTGGGTGCCTTAAAAGAAAGTCTTTTGCGTAGAGCGCTTGTCACCGGCGCGCGCACCCTGTAACGGCCCCCCTTCCTGCCACGCGCCTTGCGGCAGGATTTTGCTAGAAGGATCTTGAAATGGGTTACCGGGTTGCCGTCGTCGGCGCGACCGGAAATGTCGGCCGCGAAATGCTCAACATCCTCGCCGAGCGCGAATTCCCCTGCGACGAGATCGCAGCGGTGGCTTCGTCGCGTTCGACCGGGACCGAGATTGAATTCGGCGAAACCGGCAAAATGCTCAAAGTAAAGAACATCGAGCATTTCGATTTCACCGGCTGGGACATCGCGCTGTTTGCTGCGGGCTCCGAGCCGACCAAGATTTACGCGCCCAAGGCCGCTGCCGCAGGTTGCGTGGTGATCGACAACTCGTCGCTCTATCGCATGGACCCGGACATTCCGCTGATCGTGCCGGAAGTGAACCCGGAAGCGATCGACGGTTACAAGGCGCGCAACATCATCGCCAACCCCAACTGCTCAACCGCGCAGATGGTGGTGGCGTTGAAGCCCCTGCACGACAAGGCGAAGATCAAGCGCGTGGTCGTCTCGACCTACCAGTCGGTTTCCGGCGCGGGTAAGGCGGGCCTGGACGAACTGTTCGAGCAGAGCCGTGCCATCTTCGTCGGCGATCAGGTTGAACCGCGCAAGTTCACCAAGCAGATCGCCTTCAACGTGATCCCGCACATCGACGTTTTCTTGGACGATGGTTCGACCAAGGAAGAATGGAAGATGATCGTGGAGACGAAGAAGATTCTTGATCCCAAGATCAAGATCCAGGCCACCTGCGTGCGGGTGCCGGTCTTCGTGGGCCATTCGGAATCGCTCAACATCGAGTTCGAGGAAGAGATTTCGGCCGAGGAAGCACAGGATATCCTGCGCGAATCGCCGGGGATCATGCTCGTCGACAAGCGCGAGGATGGCGGATACGTCACCCCGATCGAAGCGGTGGGCGATAGCGCGACCTATGTCAGCCGCGTTCGTGAGGATCCGACCGTGGAAAACGGCCTGGCGCTGTGGTGCGTGTCGGACAACCTGCGCAAGGGCGCTGCGCTCAACGCGGTGCAGATCGCCGAACTGCTGGGGCGCCGTCACCTCAAGAAGGGCTGACGCGGCGGCTTCGGCCTGACCGAACGAGAAAAGGGCCTGCGGAGCATTCGCTTCGCGGGCCCTTTTCTCGTTCTGAGATGCCTATCGACCTTCGGCTGCGGCAAACCCCTTCATTTGCGCATAGGCGGCCTCGCGGGCGTCTTCGGGCAGGGACAGGAGATAACGGGAGGCTTCCCTGTAGGTGAGGAATGGCAGGTCGTCGGCGATGATGGGTGTCGTCCGGCTGTTGTAGATTCGCTTGAGCAGGCGGCGCTGGGGTCTGCTCAAAGGCAGGTTTTCGCCCGTCGCGATTTCGCCGCTATCTTCTTCGCCGGTGACGTCTTGGTCGTTCGTTTCCATTCGGCGTCCTATCACGGCTTCGATACTCTGTCTGCGGTTTGCTCCGGGCCGCAGGCGAGGTACGCTCGCGCCATGACCAGCACCATGACCGGCGGCTGCCAGTGCGGCCGCATTCGCTACGAGGCCGAAGTCGAGAACGACGAGGCCTATCTCTGCCACTGCCGCTACTGCCAGAAGGCGACCGGCGGCTTCGCGGCGGCTTTCGTGCAAGTTGCGAAAGCCGGGGTCGTCTGGGCGCAGGAGCCGGACTGGTACCAAAGCTCCGCCATCGCTCACCGACCGTTCTGCTCGCATTGCGGCACCCCGCTCGGGTTCGATTTCCTCGACAGCAGCGGCAACATGGACCTCACGCTGGGCAGCTTCGACGAGCCGGGTTTCTTTCGTCCGACCTCGCATTCGGGCTGCGAAAGCTTGCATCCCGCGTGGCTCGATACCAAGGACTTGCCCAGGCACACCAGCGCGGCGACCGAAAGCGTCGCCTCGCGCTGGAAGGCGGCAGGACTGGAGGTTCCCTAAGTGAGCGATCTGCGCAAGGAAGTCATCGAAGGTTACGCGGGCACCGATCTGGCGGTGCATGTCATGGGAGACACCGGCGCGCGGCCCTTGCTGCTGCTCCACGGCCTGTTCTCGAGCGCCGACGTGAACTGGATCAAGTACGGCAATGCGAAGATCCTGGCCGACGCCGGTTTCGAGGTGTTCATGCCGGACCTTCGCGCCCATGGCCAAAGCGGCGCACCGCACGAGCCCGCTGCCTATCCCGCCGATGTGTTGGTCGAGGATCTGAAGCTGGTGATCGCCGCGCTTGGCCTTGCCGACTACGACCTCGGCGGTTTCTCGCTCGGCGCGCGGACTTCGGTGCGCGGCGTGCTGGCGGGGCTCGCTCCCCGTAAGCTGATCCTGGGCGGGATGGGCCTCACCGGCCTTTCCGGCTGGGCACGGCGCAGCGCCCACTTCGTGGATGCGATCGACCGCTTCGGCACGATCGAACGCGGCGACAAGGCCTTCGTCGCGCAGGCTTTCATGAAATCTATGAAGATCGACCGTGTCGCCGCGCGGCTGCTGCTGGGTTCGGTCGACGATACCGGCGCCGATGCCATTGCCCGGATCGCCATGCCCACGCTCTGCGTCTGCGGCGGCGAAGACCACGACAACGGATCCGCGCAGGAACTGGCCGAGGCGCTGCCGCAGGGGCACTACGTCGAGACGCCGGGGAATCATATGTCTTCGGTGACGTTCAAGGACATGGGCAGGGCGATGGCGGAGTTTCTGCTCGATTGAAGAAGCGGGGAAGATTCCGGGGGATGATCCCCCGGACCCTCGGAATGTCGCCCTTGTGCGCGACCTATCCGTAGCGCGCTCCTCGCGGCGCAGCCATTTATGTCTTCCGACTCAGCCATGGGCGCGAGACGGATAGTCAGGGTGTGACCTAGACAGTCCTGGGGGTGCAGGGGGGCTTTGCTCCCCTGCTTTTACTCTTCTCTTCCTCCCTCAACGGTTGATCTCAGGCAGCGGGCGACTAGTCTCGCCGCCATCAGAGAGACAGATGAGGCATACCCCATGAAATTCGCATCCACCGCGCTTGCCGCGCTCGCGGCCGGGCTTTCGTTCGGCATGGCGGCGCCCGCCTTTGCCGAGGACGCGCCTTCTTATCCGGAAACCGCGCAAGGCGCGGCGCAGTTCATTGCCGCCGCCGAGAAGGATCTGTTCGATTTCTCGGTCGACAATGCCCGCATCAACTGGGTGAACTATACCTACCTCACCGACGACACCGACGCGCTGGCGGCGCAGTCCAACGGGCTGCTCACCGAGAAGCAGGTGGCCTATGCGGTGGAAGCGGCGAAGTTTGCGAAGCTGCCGGGTCTGGATGTCGATGTTTCGCGCAAGCTGGGCATCCTGCGCCAGGGCATCGTCCTGCCCGCGCCGACGACGCCCGGCGCGGCGGCGCAGCTGAGCGAGATATCCACGCGCCTTGCCTCCACGTACGGCAAGGGCCGCGGCACGCTGGACGGCAAGGAAATCAACGGTTCGGATATCGAATCGGAGATGGGCAACCTTACGCATACGCCTGCCGAATTCGCCGAGATGTGGACGACCTGGCACGACAATGTCGGCAAGCCGATGAAGGCGGACTACGTGAAGATGGTCGGTATCGCCAACCAGGGTGCCAAGGAACTCGGCTATGCCGACGTCGGCGCCATGTGGCGCTCGGGCTACGACATGACGCCCGAGCAGTTCTCGGCGGAGACCGAGCGTCTCTGGGAAGAAGTGAAGCCGCTCTATCTCGCGCTGCACACTTACGTTCGCAACAAGCTGAACGCAAAGTACGGCGATGCCGTGCAACCCAAGACCGGCGCGATCCGCGCCGACCTGCTCGGCAACATGTGGGCGCAGGAATGGGGCACGATCTATCCGCTGGTGGCGCCGAAGGGCGCCGGCGATCTCGGCTATGACATCGGCGATCTGCTGAAGGCCCAGGGCCGCACGCCGATCGACATGGTGAAGGCGGGCGAAGGCTTCTACTCGTCGCTCGGCTTCGCGCAGCTGCCGGAAACGTTCTGGAAGCGCTCGATGATCGTCAAGCCCGCCGACCGCGAGGTGATCTGCCACGCTTCGGCTTGGGACGTCGACAACAAGGACGACATCCGCATCAAGATGTGCACCAAGGTGGATTCGAACGACTTCGTGACGATCCACCACGAACTGGGCCATAACTACTACCAGCGCGCCTACAACAAGCAGCCGTTCCTCTACCTCAACGGCGCCAACGACGGCTTCCATGAGGCGATCGGCGACTTCATCGCGCTGTCGATCACGCCGCAGTACCTCGTGCAGATCGGCCTGCTCGACAAGGCGAAGGTTCCCAGCGCCGACAAGGACATCGGTCTGCTGCTGCGCCAGGCGATGGACAAGGTGGCGTTCCTGCCCTTCGGCCTGCTGATCGACCGCTATCGCTGGGGTATCTTCGACGGTTCGATCCAGCCTGCGGACTACAACAAGGCCTGGACCAAGATGCGTCTCGACTATCAGGGCATCACGCCGCCGTCCGCGCGCGGTGACGACGGCTTCGATGCTGGCGCCAAGTTCCACGTTCCGGGCAACACGCCCTACACGCGCTACTTCCTGGCCCGCATCCTTCAGTTCCAGTTCTACCAGGCCGCGTGCAAGCAGGCGGGCTGGAAGGGGCCGCTGCACCGTTGCAGCTTCTACGGCGACAAGAAGGTGGGCGCCAACCTCAACAAGATGCTGGAAATGGGCATGTCGAAGCCCTGGCCCGAGGCGCTCAAGGCCTTCACCGGCACTCCGCAGATGAGCGCCAAGCCGATGCTCGACTACTTCGCGCCGCTCAAGAAGTGGCTCGACGAGCAGAACAAGGGCGAGAAGCAGGGCTGGTGACCAAAACGGCCCCGAGCGACACGAGGTCGCTTCGAAGCTGATCGAGGGGAGCCGGTTTGCGCCGGCTCCCCTTTTTCATGAGCCTTAGAAGTCCACCGTGATGCCGGTGAAGAACGTGCGGCCGTAGACGTCGTAGGTCGTCGGGTAAGTGTTCGATTGTTCCTGGTTGTCTCCGAGGATCGGCGGCTTGCGGTTGAACATGTTGTTCATGCCGATGTTCCAGGTGAAGCGTTTGGCCACGTCGATCTGCGCGGTGAGATCGAAGTAGTCGTAGGCCTTGATCTTCTCGACGCTGTAGGTCGTCGAGGCATCGTCGTCCTTGACCGGCGAGAGGTGGCGCCAGGCGAGCGAGAGCGTCTTGCCCTCGGTCGACCAGGTCACGCGGCCGTTGAGGCGCCACTTGGCATAGACGTTGCCGCAGAGCAGGCCGAACTTGCCTGCGCAGTCCACGGTCAGGTCGGAAAGCGCGGCGATCGGCTTGAACGTGAAGTTCAGCAGCCGGGTGCCGCTTACGCGCAGGGTCAGCTTGCTCGACCCGTTCTGCCCGAAGGCCAGCGGTATCGCATACTGCATGTCGAAGTCGATGCCGTCGGTCTTCATGCCGCCCGAGTTCGAGAGGTTATCGACCGCGCCGGTGATCGTGTAGCTGTTGCCGTCACGCGGCAGCAGCGAGCAATAGCTGGTGTCGTAAGGCGTCCAGCCGTTCGCGGCGGTGCCGTAGCAGGCCGAGATGATGTTCGAAGTTCCGGCGGCGGTGATGTAGTTGTCGATCTTGATGTGGTAGTAATCGACCGTGAGCGACAGGCCTGGAATGAAGCGGGGCTGGATCATTGTGCCGAAGGTCCAGGTGTTCGCCGTTTCCTCACGCAGGGACCGGTTGCCGCCGTTGTAGCTGTCGATCTGCGAATCGCCGCCGTTGTATTCGGTGCCGATCAGGTTCGCCGGAATACCCGACGACGCGCAGCTGGCGTTCAAGTTGGCGCTGGAAAGCGCTGCCGAGGTCGCGCAGGGGTCGGAGGCCTGCTCGAAGTTCTGGGCGTTGCCGCTGTAGAGGTTGTTGACCGTCGGCGCGCGCACCGCGCGTGAGAATTGGCCGCGCAGGCTGACGTCCCTGATCGGCGCCCAGACGAGGCCCGCCGAGAAAGTGCCGACCGACTTGGCCGCCGTCGAATAGTACGAATAGCGCGCCGCGCCGTTGAATTCGAGGCGTTCGACGAAAGGCTTGTCCGCGATCAGGGGCACGTTGAACTCCGCGAAGAGTTCCTTGACGTTGTAGCCGCCCGATATCGGTTCGGAGCCGTTGAAGCCGATCACGTCGCCCGAGGCGAGCGCCGCGTCCGGGTCGAAGCTGCCGTGCTCGCTGCGATACTCGCCGCCGAAGGCGAGGCCCGCCGGACCGGCGCCAAGATCGAAGAGGTTGTTGTTGGTGATCGCGCCGCTGGCGACTTTCTCGGTGATGGTCGAGCGGTTTACCGTGTCGATCGAGATGAAGTCCGCCGCAGCCTGACTGATGTTGCCCGCGCCGAAGATGTTCAGCGGGACGCAGCCGTTGCTGGTGTCCGAGCAGACGAGATTGCCGCTCGAATCGTAACTCGTCAGCAGGGCCTGCTGGACGCGGCTGGCCGAGACGTTGCCGTACTGGCGTTCGACCTGCTTCGTGCGCGAATAGCTGAAGTAGGCGTCGTAGTTCCAGTCGCCGGAGATCTGGCCCCGCGCGCCGATCAGCCCGCGATAGGCCTTGCTGTCGAGATTGGAGATACGGTCGCCCACTTCCGAGAGGCGGCGATAGACCGATGCCGAGGTGTAGCCGTCGCCGTCGGTGTCGTAGCCGCCCAGCAGCGACTGGGTGGCGGCCGACAGGAACGAGGAATCGGTGTCGAGCGAGAACGTGCCGGTCAGTGGCGTCGGCGCCAGCTGGTTCCGGACGCGGTTGTGGATGTACTGGCCTTCACCGTAGAGGGTCAGGTGATCGCTGACGTCGAAGTGGGCCTGCGCCGAGAGCAACTGGCGCTTCTGCGGAACCTGAAGGTAGTTTTCCGAGGCGTAGTTATAGGCATCGGCCGAAGTGTAGGCCGAAGTGCTGCCGTCCTGTCCGAACTTGTAGTTGTTGCCGCCCAGCGCGATGCGGCCAGCGGGGATCGAGCTGGAACCGCCGCCCATCAGGCCGCCTTCGCCGTCGTCGGTCTGTGCGACCGAAGTGTAGCTGCGGCCCGACTGGAGGATCGACTTGCGGCGCATATAGTCGCCGTAGATCGTGATGTTGCCGCGCCCATCGGCGAAATTCTTGCCGACCAGAAGGCCGCCGTTGTACTGCGCGCCGTCGCCTTCGCCGGTCAGGCGGTAGTTCGCATTGGCCTGGACGCCGTCGAAGTCCTGCTTGGTGATGAAGTTCACCACGCCGGTCACCGCGTCCGAACCGTAGACGGCGGACTTGCCGCCGGTCACCACGTCCACGCGCTCGATCAGTGCGGTCGGGATCGTGTTGAGATCGACGATCTGGTTGGTGTCATACGAGACGTAGCGGTGGCCGTTGACCAGAACCAGCGTGCGTTCGGCGCCGAGCCCGCGCAAGTCGGCGGTGGCGACGCCGCCGCCCGGATTGTTCGACGCGGCGGTCGAGCCCGGCAGCACCTGCGGCAGGTCCTTGAGGATGTTCTCGACGTTGACCTGCCCGCTCAGCGCGATCTCCTTGGAGGAAACGGCCATGATCGGGGCGGCATATTCGAGGTTCGGATTGGACAGGCGCGAGCCGGTCACGACGATGGCGCCGCCTTCCGGCGCGGCATCGGTTGCGGTTTCGCTTGCAGGCGCGCCGTCCTGGGCATGCGCCGCGGCGGGCAGGCCCATCAGCAGGGTCGATGCCAGCAGCAGGCGCTTCATCTCGGATGTCATTCGATACTCCCTTTGCAGTTTCCGGCGCGCGGTCTGCCGCAGGCCGGAACCAGGTCAGGGGGTGTGCTCCCAAGATGAATGCTCTGTCATCATGCAATAACAGTTCAAATCTATTGTTGCTTGCCCGAGTTGTAGTTGTGCAACTATTATTTCGTGGAATGAAAAGTAATAGTAAAATAGATGTTACGCGGTGAAATAAAGGCGTAACACGGGAATCACTGTTTTTTATCTTCAAAATCGGAATAATATTATCCGATATATTGATTACTTGCCATAAGATTTCGAAAAATGCCGTGTTGGTGGAAGAGTGGCATGGCTGTTGCACCGAGCAAGTCCGCGCCTGCGGCTTTTTCAATCGATGCAAAACGGGCGCCGCTCCGGTTTGGAGCGGCGCCCGTTTTATTCGGCCAGTCTTGCGGAAATCAGTCTTGCGGAAATCAGCGGAACGGCGGCTCGTTGAAGGCGCGCAGCTTGCGGGAGTGGAGCTTCTCGCCCTCGGCGCGGAGCAGGTCGCAGGCATGGAGGCCGATCTTGAGGTGGCTGGCGATGGCTTCCTCGTAGAAGCGGTTGGCCTGGCCCGGCAGCTTGAGTTCACCGTGGATCGGCTTGTCGGAAACGCAGAGCAGGGTGCCGTAGGGCACGCGGAAGCGATAGCCCTGGGCGCTGATCGTGGCGCTTTCCATGTCGATGCCGATGGCGCGGCTCAGGCTGAAGCGGTGCGCGGATTCGGTGTAGCGCAGTTCCCAGTTGCGGTCATCGGTGGTGACGACGGTGCCGGTGCGCATGCGCTTCTTGAGGTTGGCGCCGCCTTCGCCGCTGACGGCCTCGGCCGCAGAGGCAAGGGCCTGCTGCACTTCGGCGATCGCGGGCAGCGGGATTTCCGGCGGGAGCACCGGATCGAGCACATGGTCGTCGCGCAGATAGGCATGGGCGAGCACGTAGTCGCCGATGCGCTGGCCTTCGCGCAGGCCGCCGCAGTGGCCGATCATCAGCCAGACCTCGGGGCGGATGACCGCGAGGTGGTCGGTGATGGTCTTGGCGTTGGAGGGGCCGACGCCGATGTTGACGAGCGTGATGCCCGACTTGTCCGGCCGGATCAGGTGATAGGCCGGCATCTGGTGGCGGCGCCAGGCCGTGTCGGAAAGGCGCTCGCGCGCGTTCTCAACCGGGCTGTCGAGATAGAGGCCGCCGGCACCGGACAGCGCGGTATAGCCGTCCGTGCCGATCTGTTGGCCGGCCCAGTCCACGAACTCGTCCACATAGCGGTGGTAGTTGGTGAAGAGGATGTAGCGCTGGCAGTGCTCGACGCTGGTGCCCGTATAGTGCTGGAGGCGGGCCAGGCTGAAGTCGGTGCGAAGCCCGTCGAACAGCGCCAGCGGCAAGGGCTCTTCGGTCGACTGCCGGAACACGCCGTCCGAAATCTCGTCGCCGATCAGGGCGAGTTCGGTGGTGGGGAAGTGCGCGGCCAGTTCCTGCGGCGTGACGCTGCCCATGCCGACGCCGTCGAGGACGTAGGGGAAGGGGATCTCCTGCGTCGAAGGGCCGACTTCGATCTCGACTTCGTAGTCCTCGTGCAGCAGCGCGAGCTGTTCTTCGAGGTAATCCGCGAAGAGGCGCGGCTTGGTGATGGTGGTTAGATAAGTTCCCACATCGTTCAGTCGTCCGAACGACCGGCCGTAGAACGTGCCGCGCTCGACACCGCTATAGGTGATGCGCAATTCCGGGTAGCACCATGCCAGCGTTTCGCGGCGATCGGCGGGGGGAAGCGTGCCGCTCTCGACGAAGGCGGAGATATCGGCCTTCAGGGTGGTGACGGCGGTTTCGTAAACGCGGACCAGTTCCGCGAGGGTGTTTTCTATCGTTTCCATCTCCCACACTTACGCGATTCGTATTGCAGTGCAATAGTCGGCGCGGGCCGGTGCAGCACGCCTGGCTGACGAGAAGGGCACCAAAGAGAAGGGCCCCCGCTCCGGTATGGAGCGAGGGCCCTGGATCTCTTCGTGCGTTACCGCGAAAAGGAAGCTCAGGCTTCTTCTTCGGTCTCGGCAACGTCGTCTTCGACCGCGATTTCACCGGGTTCGGCGTTCGGGTCGTAGGCTTCGGTGAAGCCCGAGACGTCCTGTTCGAACATCGCGGCCATCACGTCGACGCCCTGCGACTGAAGATCGGCTTCGTCGGGCGAACGGGCGACGTTCACCTTGACGTTGACCGAAACTTCGGGGTGCAGGTTAACGCGAACGTCGAACACGCCGATGGTCTTGATCGGGCGTTCGAGCACGATCATCTGCTTGCTGACTTCGGCGCCCTGCTCGTTGAGAGCGTCGACGATGTCACGCACCGAAACCGAACCGTAAAGCTGGCCCGAGTTCGACGAAGCGCGGATCAGGACGACCTGCTTGCCTTCGACGTTGCCCGAGTGCGATTCGGCCGACGTGCGACGCTCGGCGTTGTCGGATTCGATCTTCGCGCGGTTGGCTTCGAAGACCTTCTTGTTCTTCTCGTTGGCGCGCAGGGCCTTCTTGTTGGGAAGAAGGTAGTTGCGGGCGTAACCGTCCTTGACGGAAACGACGTCGCCGATGGCGCCGAGCTTTTCGACGCGTTCGAGGAGGATGATGTCCATGAGGCTAGCCCCCCTTACTTGACGATGAAGGGCAGGAGGCCGATGTGCCGGGCGCGCTTGATCGCCTGGCTCAGCTCACGCTGCTTCTTTGCGGAAACCGCGGTGATGCGGCTGGGAACGATCTTGCCACGCTCGGACATGAAGCCCTGGAGCAGACGCACGTCCTTGTAGTCGATGGCCGGAGCGTTCTTGCCCGAGAACGGGCAGGACTTGCGGCGACGGAAGAATGCACGTGCCATGGAAATCAGTTCCCTTCACGTTCGCGACGGCGCGTACGCTCGCGGTCGCTCTTGCGCATCATGACCGACGGACCGGCTTCGTGCTCGTCGACGCGGATGGTCACGTAGCGGATGACGTCTTCGTTGATCTGCGTCTGGCGCTCGAGCTCGGCGACGACGTCGCCCGAAGCTTCGATGTTCAGCATCACGAAGTGCGCCTTGCGGTTGCGCTTGATCTTGTAGGCGAGATTCTTGAGGCCCCAGGTCTCGGTCTTGGTGACCTTGCCCTGGTTCGTCTCGACGATCTCGGTGGCGGCGGCGGCAAGCGCGTCGACTTGCGCCTGGCTGAGGTCCTGGCGTGCCAGGAACACGTGCTCATATAGAGCCACGGCAGCTTCCTTTTCTCTAATCTAACCGATCGCTGGCTTGTCCGCGGGATTGCGGGGCCCCTCCGGCTTTCGTCCCTCCCGTCCGGCATGTCGCACGAGACGGAAGGCGCGCCCTTAGCGGATCTGGCGCGGAACGCAAGCCAAAGCTGCATATCCGCGCCGGATCGTCATGGAGCGCGCCCGTTCCTCAGAGTCCGTTTTTACGGCACCGGCCGCTTTGAAAATGCCCCTGCGGGCATTTTTCAAACGGTCTCTCAGGGCTTGATGCCCAGTCGTTCGTAGAGCGCGGCGATGCCCGGATCGAGCGTGCGGGCAACCGCGATTTCGGCGCGGCTTTCTCCGGCGCGGCCGAGATGGGCCAGCACGACGCCGCGCATGTAGCGGCTTTCCGCCTGCGTGGGGGCATCGCGCAGCACGGCGTCGAGATCGCGCAGGGCGTCGTCGTAGCGACCGAGGCGCAGCCAGACGACCGCGCGGCTGTCCAGCGGTCCCGACGGGTCGCCGGTCAGTTCGATTGCGCTGGAGCACTGGCGCAGCGCTCCGTCGACATCGATGCCGCGCATGCCTTTGATCCAGCAGGCGAGGTTGAGGAGGTCGGGGCTCTGCGGGCGCTTTTCCATCATGACGTCGAGCAGGCCCAGGGCCTCGGTGGCATCGGCATAGAGCCCCAGCGTCTCGACCTTCGACATTTCCCAGGCCCGACGCTCGTCCCCGCCGAGGGCGATCTTCTCGTCCAGGAGTTCGCGGGCGGCGGCGGCATCGCCCTGTTGCGCCATGAGCGTGGCGAGCAGCATCGCCGAGTCGCTTTGCGACGGGTCGAGTTCCTGCGCCTTGCGAGCGTCTGCCAGAGCGGCCGGCAGATCGCCGAGCGAGCGGTTGAGGCGTGCCCGGTCGAGATAGGAGGAAGCGTCGGCCGATAGCGCGATCGCGCGGTCGAGATCCGCACGCGCACCCTTGAAATCGCCTGTGCCACGCCGGAGGTTGGCACGGGTCTGCCAGACTTCGGCGCTGGGCTCCTTCGCGGCCATCGCCTTTTCCAGCAAGGCGTTGACGGTGGCCAGCTGGCTGGTGGATTTCGGGGCAACGCCAAGGTTCCAGCGCCGCGTCGCGTTGTCCGGCGCGATCAGCCGGGGCACTTGCGCCTGGGCCTTGGCC
>NZ_JBJDRF010000039.1:0-46983 GCF_044987305.1 Novosphingobium sp. ZW T3_23 | reverse complement strand
TGCCCCGCCTCCCCCGGAACGCCCGCCGTCCATCAAATAGCGTCCCGCGAGCGCCAGTTGGCGGCAGCTCATGGCGAGCGCGCAGAAGTGGAAATAAGTGCCCAGCACCAGTTCGACATCGCCGTGGATGGTACCGAAGGCACGCATGTAGTTGGCGAGCGCGCGGTTGCGAAAGCCCGTCTCGCGCTCGGCGGCGGCGACGGTTTCGTCGATTACGATGCTGTCGTCACCCGCCAGTTCGCGCACGAAACGCAGCATCTGCCCGATTGCCTCGCGCGGTTGCAGGCGTCCGAGCAGGACATCGGTCACGACGATGGCGCCGGCGTTGATAAAGGGATTGCGAGGGATCCCGTGCTCGGTTTCCAGCTGGACGATCGAGTTGAACGCGCTTCCCGAAGGCTCGCGCCCCACGCGGGTCCACAACTGGTCGCCCACCGCGCCCAGCGCCAAAGTCAGCGCGAAGACCTTCGAGATCGACTGGATCGAAAACGCTTCGTCCGCGTCACCCGCCGTGTGCACCGCGCCGTCCGCCATGACCACCGCCAGCCCGAACTTGTCGAGCGGCACCTGGGCCAGCGGCGCGATGTAGTCGGCAACCTTGCCCCGGCTGCCGACTTCGCGCATTTCCTCGGCCACTTCGGCGACGATGACGGCAATCGACGACATTGACGGTGCCCCTTCGTCGTCCCGGACTTGATCCGGGACCGCTGGCCGTGAACAGCCCACCTAGCGGCAACGCGCCCTGCCTCAAGCTATCGCCTAAAGAATTGTCAGCGGTCCCGGATCAAGTCCGGGACGACGGACAACTCACCCCGCCAGAACCGCCTTCACCGCCGCGATGGCTTCCGCCGCCTTGTCACCATCAGGACCGCCGCCCTGGGCCATGTCAGCCCGGCCGCCGCCGCCCTTGCCGCCCAGCGTTTCCACGCCCTTGCGAACGAGATCGACGGCGCTGATCGTGCCGGTGAGATCCTCGGTCACGGCCGCCGCGATGGAGGCCTTGCCCTCGTTCACCGCGACGATCGCGGCCACGCCCGAGCCCATCCGCTGCTTGGCCTGATCGAGCAATCCGCGCAGTTCCTTGGGATCGAGCCCCTCGAGAACCTGACCGGAGAACTTCACGCCGTTCACGTCCTCGTCGGCGCTCTCGGCCTTGGCGCCACCGCCGCCGAGGGCAAGCGCCTTCTTGGCTTCGGCCAGTTCGCGTTCCAGCTTGCGGCGCTCTTCGAGCAGCGCGGCAACGCGCGCCTCGACATCTTCCGGGGTGGTGCGCAGCGCGCTGGCCGCACCCTTGAGTGCTTCCTCGCGGGCCACGAGCCACTGGCGCGCACCTTCGCCGGTCAGCGCCTCGATGCGGCGAACGCCCGAGGACACCGCGCTTTCCGAAACGATGCGGAACACGCCGATGTCGCCGGTGGCACGGACGTGGGTGCCGCCGCACAGTTCGACCGAGTAGTTGCGCTCGCCCGCGTCCGTCTTGGCGCTGCGGCCCATCGAGAGCACGCGCACTTCATCGCCGTACTTCTCGCCGAACAGCGCCATGGCGCCCGCTTCGATGGCATCGTCGGGCGTCATCAGGCGGGTAAGCACCGGATCGTTGGCGCGGATTTCCGCGTTAACCTCGGCTTCGATGGCCGCGATGTCCTCGGCGTCGAGCGCCTTGGGATGCGAGAAGTCGAAGCGCAGGCGCTCGGCGGCGACCAGCGAACCCTTCTGGGTGACGTGATCGCCCAGGCGATTGCGCAGCGCCGCGTGCAGCAGGTGCGTGGCCGAGTGGTTGGCGCGAACCGCGTCGCGGCGTTCGACATCGACCGTGAGGTTGACGGCATCGCCGACCTTGATCGTACCGGCTTCGACCGTGCCGCTCATGGCATGAAGGCGGCCAAGCGGCTTGGAGGTGTCGGTGACGACGATCTTCAGGCCGTTGGCGCCGGAAATCGCGCCGCGATCGCCTTCCTGCCCGCCCGATTCGCCGTAGAACGGCGTCTGGTTGGTCAGCACCACGACGTCTTCGCCGGCCGTGGCGGACTCGACTTCCTTGCCGTCCTTCACCAGGGCCACGACCTGGCCTTCGCCGGTGGTCGAGGCATAGCCGGTGAACTCGCTGGCGCCTTCGCGCTCGGCGATGTCGAACCAGACTTCGCTGTCGGCGGCCTGGCCCGAGCCCTTCCACGCGGCGCGCGCGGCTGCCTTCTGCTGGGCCATGGCGGCGTCGAAGCCCGCGCGGTCCACGGCGATGCCGCGCGAACGCAGCGCGTCTTCGGTCAGGTCGTAGGGGAAGCCGAAGGTGTCGTAGAGCTTGAACGCGGTCTCGCCGGGAAGCTCTCCGCCCTCGCCCATGTCGCCCGTCGCTTCGTCGAGCAGCTTGAGGCCATTGGCAAGGGTGCGACGGAACTGCACTTCCTCGCGCTCCAGCGTTTCCTCGATCAGCGGCTGGGCGCGGCCGAGTTCGGGATAGGCCTGGCCCATTTCGGCCACGAGTGCGGGCACCAAGCGGTGCATCAACGGATCGCGCGCGCCCAGCAGATGCGCATGGCGCATGGCGCGGCGCATGATGCGACGCAGGACGTAGCCGCGGCCTTCGTTCGAAGGGAGCACGCCGTCGGCCAGCAGGAAGCTCGTCGAGCGCAAGTGATCCGCGATCACGCGGTGGCTGGCGCGCTGCTCGCCTTCGGCGGCAACGCCGGTCAGGCTTTCAGACGCCGAGATCAGCGCCTTGAAGGTGTCGATATCGTAGTTATCGTGCACGCCCTGCATGACCGCCGAGATGCGCTCGAGGCCCATGCCGGTGTCGATCGAGGGCTTCGGCAGGTTGCCGACGATTTCGCCCGCCGACTGCTCGAACTGCATGAACACGAGGTTCCAGATCTCGATGAAGCGGTCGCCGTCCTCTTCCGGCGATCCCGGAGGGCCGCCCCAGATGTGGTCGCCGTGGTCGAAGAAGATTTCCGAACACGGACCGCAGGGGCCCTCGTCGCCCATGGCCCAGAAGTTGTCCTTCGTGGGGATGCGGATGATCTTCGATTCCGGCAGGCCGGCGATCTTCTTCCAGAGATCGAAGGCCTCGTCATCGGTATGATAGACGGTGACGAGCAGCTTTTCGACCGGAAGGCCCCATTCCTTCGTCAGCAGGGTCCAGGCGTGAGTGATCGCCTGTTCCTTGAAATAATCGCCGAAGGAGAAATTCCCCAGCATTTCGAAGAAGGTGTGGTGCCGCGCGGTGTAGCCGACGTTGTCGAGATCGTTGTGCTTGCCGCCGGCGCGAACGCACTTCTGCGAGGACGTGGCGCGCGGCGCGAAAGGCGTTTCAAGACCGGTGAACACGTTCTTGAACGGCACCATGCCGGCATTCACGAACATCAGCGTCGGGTCGTTGTAAGGAACGAGCGGCGCAGACTGAACGGCCTCGTGACCATTGCTGGCGAAATAGTCGAGGAAGGACCGGCGGATTTCGTTGGTCGTGTGCATAGTCCGCGCCGATAATCCAGCGACGCGGCGGCGGCAAGCGGCTTGCTACAGTCAGACTGTTCGGTTTTCGCGATAAGCGCAGCCGATATGGCTGTGTTGCATGTCTGCCACGGGTTTTGGCTGCGCGCGTCGTCCCGGACTTGATCCGGGACCGCTGGCAGTTCTTTAGGCGCGAACTAGCGGAGGGGGGCCTTGCCTTGAGGTGGGTTGTTCACGGCCAGCGGTCCCGGATCAAGTCCGGGACGACGGGTTTTTCACGTCGCGGCTTGAAACAAAAACCCCGGCGCGATGGCCGGGGTTTTCTTCGTTCTGCGGGGACACGCAGACTTATTCGGCCCAGTCTTACTCTGCGTCGTCTTCCGCCGAGGGGCCGACCATCATTTCTTCGGCAAGGCCAGCGGTCTGCGCGCGGATGGCCTTTTCGAGGCGGTCGGCGATTTCGACGTTTTCCTTCAGGTAGTTCTTGGCGTTCTCGCGGCCCTGACCGATGCGGATCGAATCGTAGCTGAACCAGGCACCGGACTTCTCGACGATGCCGGCCTTGACGCCGAGATCGAGGATTTCACCGATCTTGGAGATACCTTCGCCGTACATGATGTCGAATTCGACCTGCTTGAACGGCGGCGCGACCTTGTTCTTCACCACCTTCACGCGGGTGGCGTTGCCGACGATATCATCGCGGTCCTTGATCTGGCCGGTGCGGCGGATGTCGAGGCGGACCGAGGCGTAGAACTTCAGCGCGTTGCCGCCCGTGGTCGTTTCCGGGTTACCGTACATGACGCCGATCTTCATGCGCAGCTGGTTGATGAAGATCACCATGCAGCGCGAGCGGCTGATCGAGCCGGTCAGCTTGCGGAGCGACTGGCTCATCAGGCGGGCCTGGAGGCCGACGTGGCTGTCGCCCATCTCGCCTTCGATTTCGGCGCGGGGCACCAGCGCGGCGACCGAGTCCACCACCAGCACGTCGATCGCGTTCGACCGTACCAACGTGTCGGTGATCTCGAGCGCCTGCTCGCCGGTATCGGGCTGCGAGACGATCAGTTCATCGATGTTGACGCCCAGCTTCTTGGCATAGACGGGATCGAGCGCGTGTTCGGCGTCGATGAAGGCGGCGGTGCCGCCGGACTTCTGCGCTTCAGCGATGACGTGGAGGGCGAGCGTGGTCTTGCCCGAGCTTTCCGGCCCGTAGACTTCGATCACGCGGCCGCGCGGAAGACCACCGACCCCCAGCGCGATGTCGAGCCCGAGCGAACCGGTGGAGATCGCCTCCACCTGCATCGCTTCCTTGGAACCCAGCTTCATCGCGGAGCCCTTGCCGAACGCCTTGTCGATCTGCGCAAGCGCGGCTTCGAGCGCCTTCTGACGGTCCATGTTGTCCTTTTCCTTGCCTTCCTGGATCAGCTTGAGCTGAGCAGCCATGTCTCTTCCCCTTGCTACCGGCCTGACCGGAAAGGTCAACGTCGCGGGGATCTATGTATCGCCTTTGTTCTTATGGAACAAGAGGGGAACAGTGCTTTATTTCCTATTTTTAACGCCGCTGGCGGTGCGGGCCAGAACATCCCCGACTTTTTCCGAGAGCTGCTGCACCGAAAACGGCTTGGGCATGAACCAGGCGTTGGCGATGCCGATTTCCTTGCGCAGCTGCTCCTCGGCATAGCCGGACATGAACAGCACCGGCAGGTCCGGCGCGATACGGCGGATCTCCCGCGCCATCGCCGGTCCGTCCAGCGACGGCATCACCACGTCGGAGACGACCAGATCGAACCGCCCGCCCTCTTCCACGAGTTCGAGGCCTTCCTCGCCGTCGCGCGCGCAGGTGACGACATAGCCCTGCCGCGTGAGCGCGCGTTCGGCGACGATGCGCACGGGATCCTCGTCCTCCACGAGCAGGATCGCGCCGCCGCCCGCCCACTGGCTGGGCTCGGCCTCGGGCTCCTCGACGGGAGGGGGTTCGGGCGCGCTGCCGGGGGCGACGTGATGGACCGGCAGGTAGACGACGAAGCGCGTACCTTTGCCGGCCTCGCTTTCGGCGAAGATGAAACCGCCGGACTGCTTGACGATGCCGTAGACGGTGGAAAGACCGAGGCCGGTGCCCTTGCCCTGTTCCTTGGTGGTGAAGAACGGCTCGAAGATCTTGCCGAGGTGTTCGGAGGGAATGCCGCCGCCGGTGTCTTCCACGATCAGCGCGGTATAGTCTCCCGCCGGGATGATCTCGCTGCGCATGGCCCGCACGTCGGTATTGCTGATGCGACGGGTGGCGAGCGTGAGAATGCCCGCGCCATCGCCTTTCATCTGCATGGCGTCGCGCGCGTTCACGGCGAGGTTGACGATCACCTGCTCCAACTGCGTCGGGTCGGCGCGGACCGGGCCGAGATCGCGGTCGTGGCTGACCACCAGCTGGATCTTCTCACCGATCAGGCGGCGCAGCATCTGCGAAACGTCAGCCACCACGTCGGGAAGCTGGAGCACTTCGGGCCGCAGCGTCTGCTGGCGCGAGAAGGCCAGAAGCTGGCGGGTCAGCGAGGCCGCGCGGTTGGAATTGGCGCGGATCTGCTGGATGTCGTCATAGTCCGAATCGCCCGGCGTGTGGCGCATCAGCATGAGGTCGCAAGTGCCCAGGATCGCCGTCAGCACATTGTTGAAATCATGCGCGACACCGCCTGCAAGTTGGCCCACGGCCTGCATCTTGGTGGCCTGCGCGACCTGGCGCTTGAGGCGGGTTTCCTCGGAATTGTCGGTGAGGCCCAGCAGCACCGCCGCCTCGCCCAGGCCGCGCACGCCCGCGAGGCTCAGCGAAACCGGATCGTCGGGCTGCGAGGTCAGGCGCACCGCGATATCGCCGGCAGCGGCAGGCCCCTGCGCAAAACGCCGGATCGCCTCGGACAGGGCGCGCTTGTCATCGCGGACCACGAGGTCGGTCGGGTAGCTTGGCGGGTGTTGGCCCTCCTGTCCCGCAGCCCGCATGAAGGCGGGATTGGCGAACAGCAGCCGCCCGTCGCGATCAGCCATGGCGAGGCCGAGCGGCAACTGGCTGAGCAGCGCCTCCAGATGCGGCGCGGCGGTTCCGCCGCCACCACCGGCGCCGATGCCCTGCCCCGCTTCCACCACCAGCATCAGCGAAGGGGTGAGGTTGGGATCGGGCTCAGTAGGCGAATCGGGGTCGGCGATGGGAACGTGATAGAGCACGAGCGGCCCGCCGCGACCGGCGTCACGCGCCCAGCCGATGCGCTCGCCTTCTTCCTGGCTGATCAGCGCCACGAAATCGAGGCCGGTCATATCGGCCAAGCCGTCGCCGGTGGCGCGCTGGGCAAAGCCGGCGCTGGCCGCGCGGATCATGCCGTCGGGATCGACCACCGCGGCCGAAATCCCCGCGCGAGCGAGCCCCTTCCCCAGCTTTCCGTCGACCTGCCGCACCAGTTCCCCGACGATATCGACCGAGTTGACCGGCCGAATTCGCCAGACCAGAAAATCGTCCCCGCGCCCCGAACGCTGGATCTCGACCCGCCAATCCAGCGCCATCTCGCCTTCGGTCCGCACTTCCGCGCGGGCGTGACCGTCGCGCCAGGCAGAGCGGACGGCATCGGTGAGCCGCTCTAGCGCGGCATCGTCCACCGGCAGGCGCGGCGGGGGGCTGGCGGTGCCGAACCACTGTTCGAAACTGCCGTTGGCGCAGGCGAGGCGCCCCGCCCGGTCGGTGACGGCAATGGCGATATCGGTGCGATCGATCGCCGCCACCGTCACGGACCAGTCGGGCTGGGCGAATTCCACGTCAGCGGCTTCGGGGCGGCGGTTGGCGAGCATCCAGGCAAGGCCGCCGAAAACCATCAGCGTGCCCGTGAGTATCGCCACGAGCAGGCCATCGCCGCTCACCAGCCAGACAAGCGCGGCGCTGGCCACGAGGGCGAGCGCGACGATCGTCGTGTCCGAAAGCCCCGCTATGCGAATCTGGCTCTGCGGCCCATCGGCCCCTTTCCCAGCAGCCCCCTGCCCGCCTGCCTTCATGCAATTCCTTCCGTGTCGCCCGTTTTCACTGGAGGCTGCCCGGCCTCGCTTTCGGCATGGCGGAACAGGCTGCGATGACGGCGGGCACGATGCTTGCGGCCGATCCAGTAGCGCCAGAACCACATGGTGAGAAAATAGCTGACGAAGGCCGCGACCACCGACTGGATGAACAGGCCGATCAGCACCGCCGGCGCCGTGTCGGACAGTAGCCAGCCTCGCCACTGCGCCAGGCCCGCGCCTTCGCGCACCATCGCTTCCACGGTGGCGATATCGGCGTGATAGCCGAAGCTGTTGCCGATCGCGACCGCCACGGGAAGGATGATGAGCAGCGTCGTCACCGGATTGCTGATGAAGGTGACGGCGGCAGCCAGCGGAATGTTTCCGCGAAACGGCACGCACATCAGCGCCGCGCCGACGATCTGGACGCCGGGGATCAGCGCGAAGATGCCGATGAACATGCCCACGGCCACGCCGCGCGGCACCGATCGGCGGGTGAAGCGGAACAGTTCCGGCCGCCGCGTGAAAGGCGCGGTGAAGCGATTCGCCTCAAGCTGCGCATGCGTGGGCATCTGGCCGTGCAGCCAGGCGCCCAGGCGGTGCAGCAGGTCGCTCACTTGTGCTCGCGCAGGATGCGGCCCTGCTCCCGCTTCCAGTCGCGTTCCTTGATCGTATGGCGCTTGTCGGCGGCGTTCTTGCCCTTGGCCAGCGCGAGTTCGACTTTGGCGCGGCCCCGGCCGTTGAAGTAGATCGAGAGCGGCACCAGGGTCATGCCCTTGCGCTCCACCGAGCCTTGCAGGCGGGAGAGTTCGCGCTCATGCAGCAGCAGCTTGCGCGGGCGCTTGGGCACATGGTTGTAGCGATTGCCGTGGCTGAATTCCGGGACGTTGGAATTCACCAGCCAGCATTCGCCGTTCTTGATCTCTGCGTAGGATTCCGCGATCGACCCTTCGCCGAACCGCAGCGATTTCACCTCGGTGCCGGTCAGCGCGATGCCGGCCTCGAAGGTTTCCTCGATGTAGTACTCGAAGCGGGCCTTGCGGTTTTCCGCGACGCTTTTGTGCTTGTCGAATGTCGGGTGCTGCGGACGTGCCATGATGACCCGGCATGTAGGGATTCGCGCGCGAAAAGGAAACGTCTCCTTTGCGTGATTTCGTCATCCCGTGATCGACGGACGGTCCGGCCGTGGGAGCGCGCCTTCTGGACGACTTGTCGGGCTGGCGACAACCCGCGTCCGATGAAGGAAAATTAACCGCGCCTGCGCTGAAGATGGCCCTTGCCATCAGCGCCGACAATTTGAATACCCTGGAACAAACGGGGGTAATTCAACGTGCGCACCATATTTCGGTCGGCCCTGCCGGCTGCCTTGCTTATTGCCGGCTCTACATCGTCCCTTGCCCTGGCGGCCGCGCCTCCCGCATCGAACCAGCCCCCTCCGCTCGATGCCTATGGCGAACTGCCGCAAATGGAGGATGCCGCTCTCTCTCCGGACGGCACATCGATCGCCAGCGTGGTGCATACCAACGGCGTCCGCCGGGTCGTCGTGCTCAAGAACGGCGAAGTGCTGTTCAACGGCTCTTCGGGGGACACCAAGGTCCGTTCCATCGAATGGGCTGACAACGACACCATTCTCCTGACCAACAGCGCAACCGTGCCGATGTTCGGCTTCGCCGCCGCCAAGTACGAGATGAGCGGCACGATCATCCTGCCGCTGCGGCCGGGCAACGAATCGGGTTTGGTGTTCGGCAAGACCAAGGGAATCGCGAAGACGACGCGGGGCCGCTACGGCATCCGCACCATCGACGGGCGCACGGTCGGCTATTTCGGCGGCATCGCCCTGGAGGTCGATGGCTTCAACACCCGCTGGCGCCATGGCCGCACGACGCTCTACGCGGTGGACATCGCCACCAACCGCCCCCGCATCGTGGCCCAGCCGGCATCGGAGGACCATTACCGAGACTGGCTGATCGACCGCGCCGGCAACGTGGCGGTCTTCCTCGACGTCTCGAGAAACAATGGAGTCTGGAAGATCACGTCTCCCAAGGGCGCGGAGCTTGCCCGCGGCGTCGATCCCACCGGCGACGTCAGCCTGGTCTCGTTCGCCAAGGATGGCTCGACCGTGGTCTACGCGATCGAGGACGAGGACGGCACCTCGCACTGGTACGAAGCGCCGCTGGCAGGCGGCGAGACCAGGGAAATCATGAACGAGGTCGGCATCGAGCGTCTGTTTGTGGACCGCAACAGCGGTGACATGATCGGCTACCGGACCCAGGGCGAAACGCCCAGGACGATCATGGACAATCCCACCTACCAGAGCGCGATCACCCGCATCTTCAAGGCCTTCGCGGGCCGCGAAGCGCATCTGATCGACTGGACGCCGGACTTCTCGAACGTGCTGGTGCGCACCACCGGCAACAAGGACAGCGGCACCTGGTACCTCGTGGACGTGCGCGCCAAGCGGGCCGATCCGATCGGCAACGAGCGCCCCGCCATCGCGCCGGAACAGGTCGGCGCCATTTCCACCGTGGACTACAAGGCGCAGGACGGCCTCGACATGGACGGCGTCCTCACCCTGCCGCCTGGTCGCGAGGCCCGGAACCTGCCCGTGATCCTGCTGCCGCACGGTGGCCCGGCCGCGCACGACAAGGCCCAGTTCGACTGGTGGGCCCAGGCTTTCGCCTCGCGCGGTTATGCGGTGTTCCAACCCAACTTCCGGGGCTCGACCGGCCGCAGCGATGCCTTCCGCCACGCCGGGAACGGCCAGTGGGGCCGCACGATGCAGACCGACATCTCCGACGGACTGGCCGAACTGGCAAAGCGCGGACTTGTCGATCCCAAGCGGGCCTGCATCGTCGGCGCCAGCTACGGCGGCTATGCGGCGCTTGCGGGCGTCACCCTGCAACAGGGGCTCTATCGCTGCGCCGTGTCGGTGGCGGGCGTCGCCGACCTCAAGCTGATGTATGCCACCGATATCCGCGAGAGCGGCGATTCGAAGATGCTCACCAAATCCCTGCGCGAACAGCTCGGCGATCCCAGGCTCTACGACGAAGTATCACCCCGCCGCTTCGCCGCGCGGGCCGATGCGCCGGTCATGCTGATCCACGGCAAGGACGATACCGTGGTCGGCTACAAGCAGAGCCAGGTCATGGCCGATGCCCTGAAGGATGCAGGAAAGCCCTACGAACTCGTCACCCTGCCGGGCGAAGACCACTGGCTCTCGCGCGAGGAAACGCGCAAGAAAATGCTCTCGGAAGCCGTGCGCTTCGTGCAGAAGCACAATCCGGCGGATTGATGCCTTTGGGCTGAGGGGGAGAGAATCGGCCATAGTGAGGAAGAAAACCTCGTCGTCCCGGACTTGATCCGGGACCGCTGGCCATGAACAGCCCACCTGACGGCGGGGCCCCCTGCCGCCTGGCTGCCACGGCGAGAGCACGCGCCTAAAGAACTGACAGCGGTCCCGGATCAAGTCCGGGACGACGCTACCTTTCTGGCGCTACCTTTCTGGCGCTACCTTTCCGGCGCTACCGTTCCTACACTATCCTCAACGCTATCCGCTGCTTGGCGCCGTCTTCAAAGCGACCCTCAGGCCGCCTTGACGAGCCCCGCATGAACCAGCGCCTCGTCCACGGCCGTGCGGGCCTTGTCGCTGCACGGGACGAGCGGCAGGCGCAGTTCGTTCTCGATCCAGCCATGCACCTGAGCCAGCGCGTACTTGCACGGCCCCGGCGAGCTGTCCTCGAACATGGCGTAGTGCAGCGGATAGAGCAGGTCGTTGAGGCGGCGCGCTTCTTCCAGGTCGTTGGCCGCGCAGGCCGCCTGGAACTCGGCGCAGAGCTTCGGCGCCACGTTCGCCGTCACCGAGATGCAGCCCACGCCGCCCGCAGCGTTGAACGGCAGCGCCAGTTCGTCGTCACCGCAGAGCTGCACGAAGTGCTTGCCGATGCCCATGCGGTGGTCGGTCACGCGGCTGAGATCGCCGCTGGCGTCCTTGATGGCGATGAAGCGATCCGGGAACCGGCGCGCCAGTTCGCAGACGGTTTCCGGCAGCAGATCGGTGACGGTCCGACCGGGCACGTTGTAGAGCACGATCGGCAGGTCGTTGTTTTCCGCCAGATAGGTGAAGTGCGCCAGCAACCCTTCCTGGCTGGGGCGGTTGTAGTACGGCGCCACCAGCAGCGCCGCAGAGGCACCGCACTTCTTGGAGAAATTCATGTGCAGCAGCGCGTTCATCGTATCGTTGCTGCCGCAACCGGCGATCACCGGCACCCGGCCCGCCGCCTGTTCGACGCAAAGCTCGATGACGCGGTGGTGCTCGGCGTTCGAAAGCGTCGAATTTTCGCCGGTCGTGCCGCAGGGAACGAGCGCCGAGGAGCCCGATTCGATCTGCCAGTCCACGAGTCGCCGAAAGGCCTGTTCATCGAACGCTCCGTCGCGAAACGGTGTAACAAGCGCAGGAATGGAACCCGAGAACATGGACTTTACCTCACCTGATGTTCATTGATCGGAACCGACGGACCCGATGTTCAGCGCCTGATAAGGAGCCTTTTCCCAAAATGTCCAGCATGCAGCGTGTCGCCCCCCTCGTCTTGCTTGCTTCGACCGCCCTGTTCGGTATCGCAATCGGCAGCCCCGCCGCCGCGCAGGACGGCCGTGAATGGGATCTCGCCAAGGCCCGCGCGATGCAGTCGCACGACATGGCCGTCCATCAGTCGATCGATCGCTGGCGCCAGCTCGTCGCGTCCGACAGCTTCGACTTCGGCAGCTATTCCTCCTTCCTGCTGACGTATCCGGGCTACCCCCAGGCCGACAAGATTCGCGCCTCGGCGGAACGGGCGCTGGTCAACCAGTCTCCCGACGCCAATTCGCTGGTCGCGTTCTTCACCCGCTATCCGCCGCTGTCGAACCAGGCCGCCGGGCGCTATGCGGTAGCGCTGACCACCCTGCGCCGCCCCGATGCCCAGCAGCGCGCCCTTGCCGCCTGGCGCGGCGGCTCCCTGGCGCAGAGCGACGAGGCGCTGATCCTCGCCACTTATCGCGGCGCGCTGACCACCGCCGATCATGACGCGCGCATGGACCGCCTGCTCTGGCAGAGCGAGACGTCGCAGGCCGAGCGGCAGATCTCCTTCGTCTCCGCCGAGCGCCGCGCCCTGTTCATGGAGCGGCTCACCATGCTGCAAGGCTCGCCCCCCGGTTCGCTGGGGCTGGTGCTGACGCCGCAGATGAACGCCGACGCCGGCTATATCTATGCCCGCGCCGTGCAGGCCCGAAAGAGCGGCAACCTGCCCGGCGAGATCGCCCTGCTGGCCAATCGCCCCACCCTGACGGCCCCGGTGCCGGAGCCTGAAAAATGGGTGCGCGAACTGCTCACCGCCGCAAAGGGCGCGGGCGCGGATTCGGCGGTACGCATCGCCGGCAGCATCGACGACGCCTTCGCACCGGGCACCGACATCAGCCAGCAATCCTACCGCCTGCGCGACGACTACACCTCGCTGGTCTGGCTGGGCGGCACCAAGGCGCTGTGGCAACTGGGCGACGCCCGCCGGGCCGCGCCGCTGTTCTACCGCTACGGCGCCGCTGCGCAGACGCCGGGCACGCGCTCCAAGGGCTTCTACTGGGCAGGCCGCGCACTGGCCCGCGCCGGGGACGCGACCGGCGCCAACCGCTATTTCCAGATGGCCGCCGCCTATCCGCACTACTTCTACGGCCAGCTGGCGCTTGAACGGCTGGGCCGCCCCCTGCCCGATCTCGACAGCCGCCCCCGCGCCGTGCCAACCCAGGCCGAGCGCAGCGCCTTCCTGGCCAAGCCGCTGACCGCCGCCGTGCGCGACGTGGCCCGCGACGCCGACTGGCGCACCGGCGTGCAGTTCTTCCGCGAGATATCGGACCAGGCCCAGAGCGAAGCGGACCACGTGCTCGTCGCCGAACTCGCCCGCGACATCGGCCGCCGCGACCTTGCCGTGATCCTGGGCCAGAGCGCCCATGGCGACGGCTACCAGGACTTCGGCCAGATCGCCTATCCGCTGATCCCGATGCCGCCCGGTGCGAACTTCGCCATGGTCCACGCCCTCACCCGGCAGGAGAGCCAGTTCGCGCAGAACGCGCTCAGCCACGCCGGTGCGCGCGGCCTGATGCAGCTCATGCCCGCCACGGCGCGGGAGCAGGCAGGCAAGCTCGGCATGGCCTACGACCAGAACCAGCTTGTCAGCGACGCCAGCTACAACATCCGCCTTGGCGATGCCTACTTCGCGCGGATGACGGACTACTTCAGCGGCTCGCTGCCGCTGGCTGTCGGAGCCTACAACGCGGGCGCGGGCAACGTGAACAAGTGGCTGCGCGCCAACGGCGACCCCCGCACCGGCGCGGTAGACTGGATCGACTGGCTGGAGCAGATCCCGATCTACGAGACCAAGAACTACATCCAGCGCGTGCTGGAAAACGCGGTGGTCTATGAGTCGATGTACCCGAAGGAGTCGGGCTATCGAGGGAATACGCCGCTTACGCAGCTGATCGGGAAGCGGACGCCGGGGTGAAAGAACAAGGGGAATAAGCAGGGGCCATCGCCCCTGCACCCCACAACTGTCCAGGTCACGCGGGCTAACCTCGTCGTGTGCCCACGGCTGCGTCGGGAGACTTAATGGCTGCGCCGCAGGGGGCGCACTACGGATAAGTGGCGCGCGGCGCCGACATTCCGAGGGTCCGGGGGATCATCCCCCGGGTCTTCCTCTTTCTCAAATGCCCTTAACCCTGAACAACCCCGCCCCGTGCGAAGCAAGCCGCGCCGAAACGCGCGCTTCGACCGCGCCGAGATCCTTGCCCTCCCACAAGTCCTGCACCGAAGCCTTCGCGCCCAAACCAAGCAGCGAAAGCGGCACGCTCACCTCCCGCTCCTTGTCCGACACGTTGAACAGCGCCACGTAGCGATTCTCGCCACCCTCGGCGCGCGCGGTCCAGACCTTGGTACCGTCGTCGAGGAACAGCGGCGTGTTGTCGGTGCTCGCCTGGTTCACCGCCAGCACCTCGCGGTTGGTGAGCAGCGCCAGCGTCGGCGCGTCGAGGTGGCGCAAGTCGCCGCCCATGATCAGCGGCGAGCGGGCGATCGACCAGAGCGTCATCAGTGTGCGCTGCTCGTCGGGCGTAAAGCGGGTGTCGCGGTCGCCCAGGGCGAGGCGGCCGAGCGGCAGCATGTCGGCGTCCGGCCAGGAGCCGGGGCCGCGGAACGGCGTCCAGTTTTCGAGGCGGGTGAACTGCGCGTAGAGCTGCGCCCATTCGTCCCAGAAGTCGTCGGAGATGCGCCACATCTGGGCATGCTGGCGAACGTGGGCGCCGCGCAGGACGGGGGTTTCGCCGGGCGAGAGGCTGAGCACCATGGGGCGGCCGCAGCGGGCGATCGCCTTGGCGGCGGCCTCGATCTCGGGCGCGTGGGCGTCGTAGGGGCGGCTCATGTCGTCCATCTTGACGAAATCGACGCCCCACGAGGCATAGAGCTTGAAAATACTGTCGTAGTATTCCTGGGCGCCGGGCTTGCTCATGTCGACGCCGTACATGTCGGGGTTCCAGGAGCAGATGCTGGAGGTGTCGGCAATGTCCTGCGCGCGCAATTTGGTGCCGAGCACCGGGAGGTTGAGCTTCACGGCGTGGCGCGGGATGCCGCGCATGACGTGGATGCCGAACTTCATGCCCATGGCGTGGACCTTGGCGGCGAGCGGCGCGAAGCCCTTTCCGCCCTTGGACGAGGGGAAGCGGTTGGGTGCGGGGATCATCCGGCCGTTGGCGTCCAGCGCCGGCACCGGGTTGGCGTTGTAGGTGTAGCTCTTGGCATCCGGCTCATACCACTGGATGTCGACGGTGAAGACGTCGTAGCCGAAGGGCAGCAGCTTCTCGCGCATGATCGCGGCGGTTTCGAGGGCCTGGGCCTCGGTGATGGTACCGGCGAAGCTGTTCCAGCTGTTCCAGCCCATCGGCGGGCGCGGGGCGAGCGCGGCGCCGGGCGCGGCAGGCAGCGCTGCGGAATTGGCGCCGACAGGAGCGATCGTCTGGGCACCGGCCCTGGCGGCAAGCCCGGCCAGCGGTGCGGAAGCGGCGGCGAGCAGCGCGGTGCGGCGTGAAATATCCATGATGATCCTCAAATCCCGTTAGATCTTGGCCGCTCTTTTGTCGGACTAATAGGCAGTGCGCAAGCCGGTGACGAAGCGGATCGGGGACTTGGCCGGATCGGCAATGCTTTATAAGGGTCTCGTCATGAAACCCGCCGGTCCTCCGATCTCGCCTTCAGGCATGGCCGCGCTGCGCGCCCGCTACGACCACCTGCTCGGCAAGGAGCGGCCAGAGATCGTCGAGATCGTCTCCTGGGCGGCGGGCAACGGCGACCGCTCGGAAAACGGCGACTACCTCTATGGCCGCAAACGCATGCGCGAGATCGACCGCGAACTCGGCTATCTGGCGCGCCGGATGAAGGCGCTGCGCGTCGTCAATCCGGCGGACCAGACCGAGCGCGGCAAGGTCTTCTTCGGCGCCAAGGTGACGATCGCGGACGAGGACGACAACCACAAGACGCTGACCATCGTCGGGGACGACGAACAGGATGCCGCCAGGGGCCTGATCGGCTGGAGCGCCCCCCTCGCCCGCGCCCTGCGCGGCGCCGCCGTGGGCGACCTCAAGATGGTGCGCCTGCCTTCGGGCGAGAAGGAATGGGAAGTTCTGGAAATCGAGTACCCGGCACCGTGATCCGGCGCCTGTCCGCGACAGGACTGCCACTGGCACTGGCCCTTGCGGGCCTCATCGCGGCCCTGCCCGTCGCGCCCGCGCTCGCTCGCGAAAGTCTCGGCATCTACGCAACCTGGGGTGCGTTTCGCGATCCGGTGATTCCGCGCTGCTATGCCATCGCCATGGCCGAGCCCAATGCGGCGGCGCGCGAGTATCAGCCTTTCGCGACGGTGGGATCCTGGCCACGCCGCGGGGCACGAGGGCAAGTGCATGTCCGGCTTTCGCGCCGCATCGCGCAAGGGGCGCAAGTCACGCTCTCTATCGGCAGGCAGCGCTTTATCCTCGTGGCGGGTGAAGGCGATGCCTGGGCGCGGGACGAGAAGGACAATGCCGCGATCGTCGCGGCCATGCGATCCGCGCCCCGCATGACCGTCACTGCGCGGGACCGGCAGGGCAGGCGCTTCGTCAATGCCTGGGCGCTGCCGGGTGCCGCCTCTGCCATGGACGCCGCGCTGATCGGCTGCGCCAGACTTCAATAGATGACAACCTGCCATGAAAAAGGGCGGGAACTTTCGCTCCCGCCCCTCTCCTTCGATTGAACGCGTGGCTTAGAAACGCACGCCCGCGCCGACCATCACCTGGTGACGGTCGAGGTCGAGGTCGAAGCGCTGGCCGTCCGCGATGTCGCCGGTGTAGTCGAGTTCGCCCTTCTCGTAGTTCGAGTAGCGATATTCGAGCTTCACGAAGGCATTGTTGGTGATCGCCTGCTCGACGCCCGCGCCGATCCGCCATCCGTCGGCGTCGATGTCGCGGTTGGTTTCGACATCGCCGAAGGTGCTGCGCACGTCGAACTTGGCGTTGGTGTAGCCGCCCTTGGCATAGACCATGGTGGTCGGCGTCACGACATAACCGACGCGCGCGCCCACATAGAGGTCGCGGTTGGTCTTGACGTTGCCGAGGCCGAAGCCTTCGAAGTCGCCATCGTCGAACTTGGTCTTGGCGGTCGACCAGGTCACTTCGGCTTCGGGGCCGAACACCAGGTTGCCCGAGCGGAAATCGTAGCCCGCGCCGACGCCGTAAGCGAAGCCGTCGATCGACTGGTCGTTGTCGACATTGACGTCGTCATCGACGCTGCTGCCGGCCTTGGTGACATCGTAGCCGGCAAGCGCCTCGACGTGGAAGCCCGAGAAGGGCTGAACCGGGCCGGTGTCCTGTGCCATGGCGGGCGCGGCGACGGCAGCGGTTCCGAGGGCGAGGCAGACGAGAATCTTCTTCATGGGATGCTCCATTCGTTGTTTTTTCCGACGGGCATCCGTTGGCGGCGACCGGCCCGTCTGGACTGGTCAAATGATCGTTATACGGGTGGAGTTTCCTGAACCTAACACAACGAAAAGGCTGATGTTTTTCGGTCACAGTCAATCGACGGGGCGCCTTGGGCAAGCGCTGAACGAAAGGAACCGGGAATCCTTTGCGAACGTTCGCGCGGGCTCGTCTGCGCGCGCATCTTCCGTTTTTGCTCCGGATGCACTATATGCCCGCCCAATCATGACAGACGCGACCAACACTCTTTCCGGCGCCACCGGCGCTGCTCCCCATTCCGGCGCCCCGATGACAATCCCCGGTCATATCGATCCCGTGCCGGTGCCCCGCCCCGGCCTGGTGGAGGGCGTGACCCCTCGCGAGGATGGCCGCATCGACTTGCTGGGCCTGCCCAAGAAGCGCATCGCGGAACTGTTCGAAAGCGCCGGTCTCGACGCCAAGGCCGCCAAGCTGCGCGCCAAGCAGGTCTACCACTGGCTCTACCATCGCGGCGTTACCGAGTTCGAGGCGATGACCGACATCGCCAAGACCATGCGCCCCTGGCTCACGGAACGCTTCGTGATCGGCCGCCCGGAAATCGTCGAGGCCCAGCATTCCAGCGACGGCACCCGCAAGTGGCTGCTGCGTACGGCGGACGCGCACGATTTCGAGATGGTGTTCATTCCCGATGCGGATCGCGGCACGCTCTGCGTGTCCTCGCAGGTCGGCTGCACGCTCAACTGCCGCTTCTGCCACACCGGCACCATGCGCCTGGTGCGCAACCTGACGGTGGGCGAGATCGTCGGCCAGGTCATGCTGGCGCGCGACACCCTGGGCGAATGGCCCAAGGGCCGCATGGACTTCGCCTTCGGTGACGGCGTGGATGGCGCTGAAACAGGGGGGGGCGAAAGCGACGACGAGGAAGGCGGCTATTCGTCGGACGGCCGCCTGCTCACCAACATCGTGATGATGGGCATGGGCGAGCCGCTCTACAATTTCGACAATGTGCGCGACGCGTTGAAGCTGGTGATGGACGGTGACGGCCTTGCCTTGTCGAAGCGCCGCATCACCCTCTCCACTTCCGGCGTGATCCCGCAGATGGCGCGCTGCGGCGAGGAGATCGGCGTGAACCTGGCCGTCTCGCTCCACGCGGTGACCAAGGAAGTCCGCGACGAGATCGTGCCGGTCAACAAGAAGTACGGCATCGAAGACCTGCTCCAGGCCTGCGCCGACTATCCCGGCGCGTCCAACGCGCGCCGCATCACTTTCGAATACGTGATGCTGAAGGACAAGAACGACAGCGACGCGGACGCGCACGAACTGGTCCGCCTGCTGAAGAAGTATAACCTTCCCGCCAAGGTGAACCTGATCCCGTTCAACCCCTGGCCCGGCGCGCAGTACGAATGCTCGACGCCGGAGCGGATCAAGGCCTTCTCGGAAATCGTGTTCCGGGGCGGCATCTCTGCCCCGGTGCGCACCCCGCGCGGGCGCGACATCGATGCGGCCTGCGGCCAGCTCAAGACCGCCGCCGAGAAGAAGAGCCGCGCCGAACTGGAGCGTCTCTACGCCGAGAAGGAAAAGGAACTCGGCTGACCTTTCGCGATTCCCGGCTCTTTCGGCTGCATTGGCATTACGCGTTTGGCGCCATGCCAAAGCAGCCCTAGGGTCAGAGCCGAGATCGACCGAAAGGACTTTGGATGACCGAGACCCTGCCCCCGACTGCCGGTGACGCGCGCCTGCGCGGCATGATCCATCTGCCCGGCGGCACCTTCACGATGGGCTCGGAAACCTTCTACCCAGAGGAAGCGCCTCTGCGCCGGGTCTCGGTCGATGCCTTCTGGATCGACGAAGCGCCCGTCACCAATCGCGAGTTCGCCCGCTTCGTCGAGGCGACCGGCCATGTCACGGTCGCCGAAGTCGCCCCCGATCCCAAGGACTACCCCGGAATGCCGGCGGAGATGGCGCACGCCGGCTCGCTGGTCTTCCGCAAGACGGCCAAGCCGGTGGATACGTCCAACCCGGGAAACTGGTGGAATTTCGAATTCGGCGCCTTGTGGCGTCATCCGCTGGGGCCGGACAGCGATATCGATGCGCTCGACTTATGGGACCATCCCGTAGTCCATGTGGCCTATGCCGATGCCCAGGCCTATGCGGAATGGGCGGGCAAGGATCTGCCGACCGAGGCCGAGTTCGAATTTGCCGCCAAGGGCGGGCTTGAAGACGCCGACTATGCCTGGGGTGACGAACTCGCGCCGGAGGGCCGGATGATGGCCAATTACTGGCAGGGCCTGTTCCCGTTCGCCAACCAGTGCCTCGACGGATGGGAACGCACGTCTCCGGTCCGCAGCTTCCCCGCCAATGGCTACGGCCTCTACGACATGATCGGCAATACCTGGGAATGGACGCGGGACTGGTGGTCGGAACGACCGCAGAGCGGCACCAAGCCGGGCGGCTCATGCTGCGCGATCAGCAATCCCAAAGGCGCGAAGCTCAGGGAAAGTTTCGATCCCGCGCAGCCGCAAGTAAAGATCGGCCGCAAGGTGATCAAGGGCGGCTCGCACCTTTGCGCTGCGAACTACTGCCAGCGCTATCGCCCGGCGGCGCGCCACCCCGAAATGATCGACACCGCGACCACGCATATCGGATTCCGCTGCGTGGTCCGCTAAGGCGGAAGGGGGCGACCGGGAGAAACCCGGCCACCCCTTTGACGATGTCGTTACGGCCTGATCAACGCGCCAGCGCGAGAGCTACCGGAGCGCGGCTCACTTCCTCGACGGGAACGAAGTCCACCGTCTCGCGGAATTCGCCGCCATGGGTGATGAGCCCCTGGTTCACCGCCCAGATCGCAGCCTGGGTACGGTTCTGCACCATCAGCTTGCGCAGGATCGCCTTGACGTGGACCTTCACGGTCGCCTCGCTGATATCCAGGCGATAGGCGATCACCTTGTTGGGATAGCCCATGACCAGGCAGCGCAGCGTATCGATCTCGCGTTCGGACAGCAGTTCGCTCAGCTGCACCTGCACTTCGGCCTTGCCTTCGGCGATGACCTGCTTCTGCGGGAGATGCTGAAGCAGCGCGCTGGGCAATACCTTTTCACCCTGGTTAACCAATCGCAGAGACTCGATCAGCGGTTCGGAACCGATCTCCTTCAACAGGAAGGCATGGGCGCCGAGCTGGAACGCTTCCACCATCTGGCCGAATTCGAATTCGTCGGTCAGCAGCACCGCGCGCATCTGGGGATGGCGCTCCTTCATGGCGGGAAGGCATTCGAGCAGGTCGCCGCAGGTTCCCATGTCGAAAACCGTCAGCCCCACCGGTGGCATATTGCTGTCGCTGAGCACCGCGTCGCAGTCCTTGAAGAACTGAGTGCACTTGAATTCGCACTTGTCGAGGATCTTGCAGATCCCCTCCCTCACGAGGGAGTTGAAACCGACAATGCTCACGGATACTTCATCAAAAGTCGACATCGTCTTTCTCTCCTGAATAACGGAAATACGGACGACCCAATACATGTTATAATATTGTTTTAGGACTGTTCCTTACACACCCAAGCGCAGGAAAGAACAGTCAAAGAACCGCCCTTTCGGACAGATCCCGAATTAGAAATTATCGACAATCGCCGGATGAGATAGCCAGAATGGCCTGCCCCCCTTTGTATGCCCCCTATTTCCACCCACACCTTAGGTAGATCACCTTAGATCATATCCTCGTCTTTAAGTCGAGGGGGTGGTTGTGTTCTATTCGAGCCCCCCATCTACATTCCGGATGGTACCGAATTCCCCCTATGATCAGCGGGATACCCACCCCTTGCCAAAAGTTCATTCTGCCTCGCAGGGAGTCAGATGTATAATTCTGGTACAGGCTACCCCAAAAGGAGTAGCTATCGAATAAGTTCAGCCTTTTTCAATGCGTTAGCTTACATAGCCTAACGCAAGGCGGAATTTCCCCGCCCGGTCGGCAGCTTCGGCATCACGTCGCGCATGCAGCAAAGCTTTGCTCGACCCACGCAAAACCGCCATTTCTTCTGCCCGCGACTCGCGCTGCACCGGCTATCGCTGCGGTCAGGCCCAGGGCAGCGCCATTCTGCGGTTGCCCAATGAAAATTGTGACCCGATTCGCAAGCGAGCCCGCCATGCCTTCGCGCTTGCACCAACCACGTAATGCGCCGCAGCATTCGTGAGCGCCCATTTGCACTTTCGGTTGTACGGTAAGCTAACTTGCCGAATCGATCGCAGCTCGTCGTGGAGCCTCATCACGCCCGATGAGCTTATCCTTTCGCATAGCGCCGTGATCCGCTCGCGACCCTCGCCGAAAGACTGCGGCGAAGTATTCATGATCTATACATATGGGTTTTGAGTTCAGTCGACGAAAAGCAGGATAGGAGTTCTATCTCGCAACTTCGCCACCGACATCTGCCTGGGCTCCATGCCCAACCTGTGCCATCGGGGCTGAAACCTCCGCACCTCGTCATTACGAGCGCCCGGAGGTCGCGCGGCAATCCGGGAGCGGTTTACGCCACTCGGGATCCGGATGACAAACGGAGGGGAATGGGCGTCAGCGCTCTATGGCGCGAACGAGAACGAAGCCTTCGGCCGCTTCGGAAAATACCGTCGAGCCCCGCAGGCGCGCCAGGGCCTCGATCGTGATCAGCGAACGCTCGTCCGGAAAATCGCGGACCTGGCTTTCGAACATCGCGAAAGCTTCGAGCTTTCGTTGCAGGGTGCCGGCGATGTCGATGTGGACATTGGGCACGAAAGGCGGCGTCAAGGGCGCGGCGTACCAGTTGGTTTCGGACAAGGTCTCGTAGGCGAGAACGCGCGTCGGCACCGTGCGGTCGCGCGGCCGGGCCGCCACCATCGCCGCCAGGAAGGCAAGCTGGTGATCCTGGTGGATGTCGCCCAGGAACGGCACGAGAAGCGTGTCCGGCCGTACCGCGCGCACCACGCGCCCCAGTTCGGCGTTCAGCTCGGCGGCAGGAACGATGTCGAGCGAAGCTGCCGGAAAATCGAGCATGTGCACCTGGCTCACGCCGATATGGGCATGGGCCCGCCGCATCTCGGCCTGGACCCGTGCCACCCCTTCTTCGGAGAAGGCCGGCGGCCGTCCGCTGGTGACCACCACCACCTGCACGTCCATCCCCGCCTGCGCCATGCGCGCCATCGTGCCGCCGCAACCGAGGATCTCGTCATCGGGATGCGGCGCGACGACCAGGACCGTTCCGTAGTGATCGAGTGGCACTGTTATCCTTTCAGCACGGCATGCAGGGCCGGCGGCTTGCCCTCGGCAAGTTCCCAGTCGGTCAGTTCCAGCAGCCCCTCGCCGGTCTGGACTGTCAGCACCCCGTCGCGGCTGGCCATGATCTGTCCAGGAATGGCGTGGTGCCGCTCGCCGCCGTGCACCGGCCGGGTCGACCAGACCGTCAGCTTGCGCCCGGACACATGCGTGAAAGCCCCCGGATAGGGCCTCCCCACCGCGCGGACGAGGCGATCGATCGCAGGCGCGGGCTCGCGCCAGTCGATCAGCCCATCCGCAGGGGTGCGCTTGGTGGCCCAGGTGGCATAGCGTTCGTCCTGCGTCTGTCGCGGCTGCTCTCCGGCCGCCAGCCGGGGCAGGACACTGCGCAACATCGCGCGCAAGGCGTCCATGTGCTTGTCGTAGAGCCCCTGTGCCGTCTCATCCCGCGCGAGGTGGAAATAGTGCTGCGCCAGGATGTCGCCGTCGTCCGTCCCCTCGGCGATCCAGAACAGGCTGGAGGCGGAGATCGGCTCGTCCAGCAGGATCGTCCAGGGAATCGCGGCGCGTCCGCGCAGGCGCGGCAGCGGCGCCGGATGGTAGCCGATCGCGCCCTTCGCGGCGATCGACAGGAACTCCGGGCCGACGATCTGCGACCAGCCGACCACGAAGACATAGTCCGGCCGCTCGGCGCGAACCATCTCCAGCACCTCGGCATCGTTGGTGCGCGCGATATGCGCCAGCCTCGCCCCGGCCCTCTCCGCGAAAGGCGCCATGTCGACGAGATCCGAATGGCGCCCATGCAATTCGGGCGGCAGCGTGCCCACCAGGGTCAGATCCCACTCGGCCGCCTCGGCCAGTTCCTCGACGAGAACCTGGGTACTGCCCACGGCCCCGATCACGACAGCACGCATCGCCCCTCTCCCCCGATCTCAGCCCGCCACCGCCCGTGAGGCGCCCGTGGCGCCTTGCACTTGCGGCCCCATGCTGGCGGGCGCGGGATCGACGCCGGGCGCCGGGTCGGAGCGGATCGTGGCGGGTTCGTTCCAAGGTTCGCGCAGGAGGTCCATCTCGTCCAGAAGCTGGTGGTTCACCTTGCGGACGTCGTAGATCTTCTCGGCCAGATCGCGCGATCGGGCGGCCATGCTGGTCACCAGCGTCGGAGCCTCGATGAAGCGCTGCATCGCGGCCTTGAGCGCCCCCGCATCGCGCGGCGCCACCAGGAAGCCGTTCTCGCCCTCGATGATCGGTTCGCGGCAGCCGGGCATGTCGGTGGTGATGATCGGACGGCCCGTCGCCATCGCCTCCAGGATCGTGCGAGGCAGCCCCTCGCGATAGTAGGAAGGCAGCACGAAGACCGAGCAGCTCGCCAGATAGGGCCGAACGTCGCTGGTGCCGGGAATGAACTGCACCGGATACTGGCGCGCCAGCCGGGTGCATTCCACTTCGTCGATCCCGGTGGGATTGTCGCGCTCGTAGTGGCCGAGCACGCAGAACTCCACGTCGGGGTGATCGCGCTTGAGCTGCCGCGCCGCCTCGACGAACTCGTAGATGCCCTTATCGCGCATCAGGCGTCCCACCAGCAGGAAACGCAGCCGATTGCGCGGCAACGGTTCCAGGCGGAAGCGTTCGAGGTCGATGCCCGAACCGGGCACCTGGATCACGTTCTGGCGCGGCGTGACGATGCCGAGGTCGATCATGTCCTGCCGGTCGTCGGCATTGAACACGAAGACACCGCGCGCCCGGCGCACCGCTTCCCGGTAGAGCCGCGTCACGGCCCAGCGCAGGCCCTTGCGCGCCCCGCTGTCCTCGCTGAAGACATAGCCGAGGCCCGACATCAGCGCGAAGAAGCGCGGCACGCAGAGCATGCGCGCGGCGATCCCGCCGTAGATGATCGGCTTCTGCGTATAGGCCAGGACCAGGTCCGGCTTCTCGGCCATCATCAGCTTGACGTAGGCGGAGAGCAGGGCCGCGTCCTTGATCGGATTCGTGCCCGTGCGCGCCATCGGCACGACCCGGAACCCGATCCCCCATGCGGCCAGATCCCTTTCCACCGCGGCATTGCCATCCGGCGCCACGGCGACGACCTCATGCCCGTTCGCCTTCAATTCGCGAAGCAGCGCGCCCCGGAAGTTGGTGAGCGAATAGGCAAGGCTGGACAGGACAAGTATCTTCATTGCGTGATCGAGCCCCAGGCTGGACGGGGTGGCGTCGCAAACGCGGCCCACGCGAGGCTCACGCCCCCGCGTGTTCGCCTCATCCCGTTTCGTCCTGAATGATGGCCCTCGAACCGCCGATCGCAAGCGACTAATCGGCTGATAGCCCTTCGAGATACCCGGCGGCGATTAAGGGATGGGTTTCCTCCGCCCGGCTCGCTCCCTTTGGATCAGCCCCATGTCCGACAGTCGAAGGCGCGACCTATTCGCAAGAGTATCGGCAATTACGGTTGATGGCTTCATGCACAAGTGCGTGTGCCGGAAATGGTCAATAGATCATGAAGGGACAAGGCCGAACGCGGCCAGCCTGCTTTTTTCCGGCCCCCGTGAATGGGTTCCGACGAGACGGTCCAGAGGGACTGACCAAACGGATGGACCGGAAAGAGTGCTGGGACAATGCCGCTCCGAATTATCAGGACCGACCGACGGATCCGATGGGAGCGGCACTCTGGGATGCTTGGTCCAGGAAGCTGAAAAGCGAGAGCTGAGAAGGTCGACGCAATGAGCCATACCGCGACAGGAAGCAGTGCCTCGGCCATCCCGGTCGATGCTGCGAACAGGTTCCTCAAAGTGCGCAAGTTCGGGGCGGCGGGCCCTCGCTCCCGTTCGTCCGCCGCGCAGTTCAGCCTGCGCCGCACCTTCCGCAACACGGTGCTGATGACGATCGACTTCTTCGTCCTGGCGCTGACCCTGGGGCTGGCTTTCGAACTGATCGGCAAGACCGGGTTTCCCAAGTCCGACGGGCATCTTGGCGCGATTGTGTCCTTCGCGCTGGTGGTGATCGGCATCTTCTACACCGCGGGCATTTATCGCCGCAGCTGGCGCTATTTCAGCTTCGCCCATGCGATCCAGCTGGCGATGCTGACCCTGCCCGCCTTCGCGCTGGCCTGGGTTGCGATCATGATCGTGCCGGGGGTGCGCGCCGAACGCTCGCAACTGGTGGAGATCGCGCTGGCGCAGTGGCTGTTCGCCATGACCGCGCTGTTCTTCGTGCGGGGCGCCCGCCGCGCCCTTCGCGAGAAAATGAGCCAACCCGCCAAGGCCCTTCCCACCCATGTGGACGGCAAGAACCTGCGCGGCGCGCTGCTGGTCGGCTCGCCGGACTGGGCGCTGTCGATCATCGAGATGGTCAAGCGCGAAAGTTCGCCCAGCTTCACGGTCACCGGCGTCCTGCTGCCCGTCGCCAACGATACGCTGCAACAGATCGCCAATGTCCCCGTGCTGGGCAGCCATGACGACCTTGCCCACGCGGTGGAGACGCTGGAACTCCAGGGCCGGCGCCCGGCGCTGGCGATCGCCTGCGACGACGGCACCGACTTGTCCAACCGCGAGATGGCGCGGCTTACCTCGCGCGCACGCAACCTCGGCCTCGAACTCTCGCGCATCCGCGACGGCTGGAGCCATATCCTCCAACGCAACCACGGCGCCTCGCCCGACGAGCTGTCGGTGAAGGACTTGCTCGGCCGCAGCGAATTCACGCTCGAAGGAGAGCAGATCACCAGCCAGATCACCGGCAAGTGCGTGCTGGTGACCGGCGCGGGCGGCACGATCGGCGGCGAACTGTGCTGGCAGCTCGCCAGCTTCCGTCCCTCGCGCCTGGTGCTGGTAGAGCACAGCGAATACCACCTCTACGCCATCGAGATGAAGCTGCGCGAGCAGTATCCCGACCTCGACGTCCAGCCCGAGCTTTGCAACATCCGCGAACGTGACGAAGTGCGCCGCGTGTTCGAACGCCACCGGCCGGTGATCGTCTACCACGCCGCCGCGCTCAAGCATGTGCCGATCGTCGAGGCCAGCCCTTGCGCCGGCGTGCACACCAACATCCTCGGCACGCGGATCGTGGCCGACGCGGTCTGCGAGTTTTCGGCCAAGGCCATGGTCCAGGTTTCCACCGACAAGGCGGTGAACCCGGTGGGCATGATGGGCGCCACCAAGCGCGTGGGCGAACTCTACAGCCAGGCGCTGGACATGTGCGGCGTGGACGATCCCGATGCTCCGCGCTTTATGACCGTGCGCTTCGGCAACGTGCTGGGGTCGAGCGGCTCGATCGTCCCGCTGTTCCACCGCCAGCTTCGCGAAGGCCGTGCGCTAACGGTGACCCACCCGGACATCGAGCGCTTCTTCATGACCGTGCGCGAGGCGGTGCAGCTGATCCTCCAGAGCAGCTCGGCCGCGCTCAGCCAGAACTCCCAGCGCGGCACGATCTTCGTGCTCGACATGGGCAAGGCGGTGCGCATCGTCGATCTCGCCTATCGCATGATCCGGCTCTACGGGCTCCAGCCCGAGATCGACGTGCCGGTGGAATTCGTGGGCCTGCGCCCCGGCGAGAAGCTCTACGAGGAACTGTTCGACATCTGCGAGGAGCAGCTTCCCTCGGGCATCAAGGGCATTTTCGAAGCGCAGTCCAAGCCGATCCCGCTGCCCTTCATCTCGCGCAGCATCGACCGGCTGGCCCGCGCGGTGGAGCTGGGCGACCATACCGAGGCCCGGCGGATCACCCATACCCTGGTCAAGGTGCCCAGCGGCAGCGCCGGGTTCGGAGTGGTCGAGAACCCCGGCATGAACCGCCCGCAGGACGCCGGCGAGCCGGTGAAGGCCTGACCTTCTTCCCTTATCCCTTCGAAGGAGAATACATCCGTGAACCTGGCATCCCCGCCCGCGGTCGAGGATTTTTCCCCGACGTCGGAAACGCTCGAACCCGCGCCGCCGCAGCCGGTCCGCAGCCACTGGCCGCGCCACGAACCGGATGAGATAGAGGCCGTCGCCCATGTCCTGCGCTCGGGCAAGGTCAACGCGCTTGTCCATGGCGAGCAGAACCGGGAGTTCGCGGCGGAATTCGCCCGCTTCGTCGGCATGCCCGAAGGCATGTGCCTCGCCAACGGCACGCTGACTCTGGAAGTGGCGCTGCGCGCGCTGGGCGTGGGGCCCGGCCACGAGGTGATCGTGCCGGCCCGCAGCTTCTTCGCAACGGCCAGCTGCGTGCTGGCGGTCGGCGCCCTGCCGGTCTTCGCCGACATCGATCCGGTGAGCCAGAACATCGATCCCGCCTCGGTGGAACGGCTGGTGACGCCCGCGACGCGGGCGGTGATCTGCGTCCACCTGGCAGGCTGGCCCTGCGACATGGATGCGCTTGGCCGGATCTGCGGCGAGCACGGGCTGCATCTGATCGAGGACTGCGCGCAGGCCCACGGCGCCACCTGGCGCGGCCGCCAGGTCGGCTCTTTCGGCGCGGCCTCGTCCTTCTCGTTCTGTACCGACAAGATCATGTCCACCGGCGGCGAAGGCGGGCTGCTGCTGTTCCGGGATCACCAGGCCTGGCTGCGCGGATGGGCTTTCAAGGACCACGGCAAGAGCTTCGCCAAAGTCATGGAAGGCAAGAACACGGGGGCCCAGAACACGGGAGTCAGGAACACAGGAAGCGCCGGTACGCCCGGCGCCTTCCGCTATATCCACGACACCCCCGGCTCGAACTATCGCATGACCGAGATGCAGGCCGCGCTCGGCCGCTGCCAGCTTGCTAAGCTGCCGCGCTGGCTTGCCGCGCGTCGGCGCAATGCAGAGACGCTGCTTGACGCGCTGGCTGACGTGCCGGGGCTGATCCTGCCCGAACCGCCCGCCGAAGTCGGCCACGCCTGGTACAAGTTCCATGTCCGGCTGAGCGGTGACGCGGAACAGGCGGAGCAACGCCGCCGCGCGGTGCTGGCGACGCTGGTGGCGCGGGGAATCCCGGCGGGCAGCGGTTCCTGTCCCGACATGAGCCGGGAACACGCCCTGTCCGGCCTGCCGATCCGTCGCGATGGGCAGCTGGCCAATGCCGTGGACCTGGGACGCCGGACGCTGATGTTCCCGGTCGACCATACACTCGAAAGCGCCGACATGCTGCGCATGGCCGAGGAGATCGGAACGGCAATGAGGGAGCCGAGTACGCGATGAAGCCCAAGGATTGGCAGCCCAGCTTTCTAGTCATCGGCGCGGTCAAGGCGGCCACGACCTGGATACAGGCCCGCCTCCAGGATAATCCCGCGATCTTCATGCCCGATCCCGAGCCGCACTACTTCAGCGCCGGATACGATCGCGGCGCCTCATGGTACCGCAACTTCTTCGCGGACCGCCCGAAAGATGCCCTGGCGATCGGCGAGAAATCGGCAGACTATCTGGCCCATCCGCTGGCCGCGCAGCGGATCGCCCGCGACCTGCCCCATGCCCGCCTGGTCCTGCAACTGCGCAATCCCATCGACCGCGCCTATTCGGACTACAAGATGTTCTACCGGCGCGGCACCATCACCGGCGCCCCGGAAGAATACCTGCGTTCGCTCGACAATCCTTATCCGCGCTTTCTGCAGGACGGGCTCTACGCACGCCATCTCGCACGCTGGTATGACCTTTTCCCGCGCGAGCAGATTCTCATCTACCTCTACGACGACGTGACCGTTCAACCGCAGCGAATCGTCGAAGCGGTGTCCGGCCATATCGGCGTGCCGCCAGTGTTCCGGTCGGAACGGGCCTGTGCGCAGGAAAACAGCAGCCGCTCCGCCATCCTGCCCCTGTCGCTGCGCAAGGCGCTGGCCCCGCTCAAGGACACCGTGCGCCCGCTGCGCGGCACATCGGTGTTCGAGAATGTCCGCTCGCTACTCGCCCGCGAGATGGTCTACCCGCCCCTGGTGCCGGGGCTGCGCGAACACTTGCGCGATTTCTACGCCCGCGATGTGGAGACGCTGGAGGCGATCTGCGGGCTGGACCTCACGCGCTGGAAGACAGCCGCCCGCAGCGCCGCCTGAAAAGGTGGAAGACACCCGTCGTCCCGGACTTGATCCGGGACCGCTGTCAGTTCTTTAGGCGCAGCCTTTCGACGAGCCCCAGCCACGTTCGAAAGGTGGCGCGGCCTTGACAGCGGTCCCGGATCAAGTCCGGGACGACGGTTCTTTCAAGCGCTGATCAGTCCACTTCCAGCAGGGTCGGCGCGCCCATGCCGTTCATGAAATTTGCCAGGTTGCGGTGGAGATTGATCACCTTCTGCTCCTGGTGCGGATTGGGCAGCGGGCCGCGGAAGCCCCTGGACTTCATGCCCTTCTGCACGAACTGCATGTTCGAGAAGTCCTGCGCCAGCACCGAGCCCCAGTTCTCGCCGATCGGATCGGCATAGACCCATTCCGTTTCCGGTGCCTCGCCATCAGGAAAGCGTTCGAGGGCGTAGCTTTCGAACACGCACTTGTCCGGATCGTCGCCATAGGGGCGCACGCGGTAGCAGAGAGCGAACGTCTCGCCGTGGAGGATGTTCTGGTTGGGGAACAGGCCCCAGGCGAGGCCGCCCTCCTTCTTGATCTCCGGCGGGACTTCCGGCCAGATCACCCCGCGCGCGGCATCGTCCGCCCGGGCGGACTTGAGCCAGTGGGCGATGATCTCTCCCGGCGTGGCGGTTTCGGGAAGCTCGTCCACCAGGCGGCTGGCGGCGTTCACCAGCGTTTCGGTGGAGGCGGAGTAGTTCACCGTCTCGTAGTTTTCGCGGATGAGTTCGTAGGTCGAAACGCGGGCGTCGTCACCCTTGCCGGCGCGGGTGGTGCCGGCGCTTTCGCTCATCTGGAACTTGCTGTCGCGGGTGTCGTAGCTGGAGACGGAGTGCAGCCCGTACTGCTTCGACAGCGCATAGTAGTCGCCATAGGCCAGTAGCTGGGTATGCGTGCCGGCAACGTGATAGGGTTCCAGGAAGGCCTCGATCGCCGTCTTCCAGTTGCAGTCGTAGATCGCCCACTGGCGCCACTTGTAGTGCATCCCGGCCAGGTCGAAATGGTCGAGGATCTCGCCCGCGCGGCCCATCCATTCCTTCAGCGGAACCGCATCGGGGTCCATCGAGATATAGATGTAGCCGCCCCAGGTATCGACCTGAACCTCGGACAGGCAGGTCATCTCCGGCGTCAGCTTGTTCTGCCAGTCCTGCGGGTCGAGGATGTAGGTGTTCTGGCCTTCGAGGTCGAAGGTCCAGCCGTGGAAGCCGCAGATGAAATTGCGCCGGTTGCTGCCGCGCACGGAATGGACCTTCCCCGGCAGCATGTCGGGCACCGAAACCAGCTGTCGGCCGCGATGGGGGCAGACATTGTGGAAAGCGCGCAGCGAGCCGTCGTCCTTGCGCAGAACAATGATCGATTCGTCGGCAACGTTGTAGGTCAGCCAGTCGCCCGGATTGGGCAGATCGCTTTCGCGCTCCACCATTTGCCAGATCTTCGGCCAGAGCAACGCCTTCTCGGCCTGAAGGTAGTCCTTCGACAGGAAGGCGGTGGTGGGATAGGTGGCGAGGCGTTCCTCGTCCATGTCCCGCGCAGTCAGAGTGTCGTTCCGACCTGTACCGGTTTGCAGCTTGCCCGTTTCTTGCACGTGGCCTCTCCCGTTATCAACAGGACTGTTCATTAAGCCATCGCGCCCGCTGATTCCAGCGGCAGCACGCCTCCAGCGCAACGCCGGGGCGATACGACGAAAAAGGGAGGAAGCGCCGCGGCGCCCCCTCCCCTTCGTGATCTCAGCGGATCGGCTCTGGATTACAGACCGATAACGCCCCCTATCGCTCACAGAGCGATAACGCCACCATCATCCTTGGTGATTGCCACGATCGCCGAACGCGGACGTACGGTCGCGCCCGCCGATCCGGCCTGGCTGTCGGGCCAGTGGCTCGAAGGCGCCGCCGGGGTGCCGTCCTCGCCGGGATGCTGGATGCCGACGAACATCGTGCGGCCATCCGGCGTGGTGTCGATGCCGGTGATCTCGCACTGGACCGGGCCGACCAGGAAGCGACGCAGGTTGGCTGCCGTGGCCGCAGCGCCGATGATGGTCGCCTGGGTGGCGGTGGCGCCGCCCGAGCCGGTGTTGGTGATCGTCTTCGCGCCGCCGTCTCCCACGCGGCCGGGGATGGCCGCCAGCAGCATGCAGTTCGTGCGATCGGTCAGCGCGCCGTCGTCGGTCTCGATCCAGAGCACCGGATTGAACTGCCCCGCCGGGTTGGTGCTGCGCGAGAAGAACGCGCCGTCAGGGCTGGAGAAGTCGTTGTCGGCAGTCAGGCCCGAGAGGTTGACGTTGGCACCGGCATCGGCCGCGTCGGCGCCGAACAGGTAGATGTCCCACTTGAAGGTGAGCGCGGCGGTATTGTCGCCGTCCTCGCGCAGGCGGACGATGTGGCCGTTCGGGTTGCCGTACTGCGCCGAGTTCGATGCGCCCTTCGGGTCGTTGTAGTGACGCGGGTTGGCGGCATCGGTGCCGGTGAGCGGGCGCCCTGCGGCATTGTTGTTGGTGAGCGTGAGGTAGATTTCGCCGGTCACCGGGTTGCCGGTGGTCCATTCCGGGCGGTCCATCGGCGTTGCGCCCACGGCATCGGCGGCAAGGCGCGGATTGACGAGGATGTCGGCCTGGTCGGCGAAGACGTATTCCGGCGTGGAGCCGGTCGCAGGACGGTTCGGCACCGATCCGAACACCAGCGGCAGCCACTGGCCCGAACCGTCGGCATTGAACTTGGCGACGTAGAGCGTGCCGGCGTCGAGGTACTTGTCGCCCATGGCAAGGCGGCTGGTCGAGGCGGCGTCGGCAGCGGCGTAAGTGGCCGAGGACACGAACTTGTAGAGGTATTCGCGGCGCGAGTCGTCGCCCATGTAGACGCCCAGCTTCTGGCCGTCCACGGCGCGAACGAAGGCGCCTTCATGACCGAAGCGACCCAGTGCGGTACGCTTGCGCGGCGTGGACCTGGCGTCGAACGGATCGATCTCGACCACCCAGCCGTACTGGTTGGGCTCGTTGCGGTAATCTTCGGCAGCGGTGGCGCCGATGATCGTCGCGTTCCACTTGGTGTAGATCGAGTCGGTCGAATTGGCGAAGGACCAGGCATAGTTGCCGGTGCGGCTGGTGACGCCGTAGCGCGACAGCGCGGTCAGTTCGCGGGCGCTGCGCTTGGCGTCGTCGGCCGCGTCGCGGCGGAAGTAACCGGCCCAGTTTTCCTCGCAGGTGAGGTTGGATGCCCAAGGGGTGTGGCCGTTGGCGCAGTTGTTGATGGTGCCGCGACCGGTGGTGCCGTTGGTGGAATAGGCGGTGGCGAGCATGGCCGAACCGGCGGCCGGACCGTGGAAGGTCATCGGCGTGTTCGGGGTGATGCGCCGGTTGAAGCCGCTGGTGGCGACGTAGGACCACTTGCGATTGCCGGCATCGACATATTCCGACACCGAAACGCCGTGCGCCTCGATCTCCTTGAGCGCTTCGGCGGCAGGGCGCGGGCCGGTGGAGACGTTGGTCGGGCCGTTCGGGTGCAGGTACTGCACGTTCAGGTTCTCGTGGTTCTGCACCATGAGGCCGCGCGTCGAGCTGTTGTCGTCACGACCGCCCGCTGCCGACAGGCCGTAGAACTGGAGCGCGTCGCCATGGTCGCCGATGCGCTGGGCGAAGTTGCCGTCCGAACCGTCGTTGGCATAGGCCGATACGCCGGTGGCCAGCGGATCGCCCAGGCGGGTCATCACGGTGACCGAGTAGCCGGTGGGCACCTTGACCACATCAGCAAGGCTGTGGGCGACGGCGGTGAAGCCGAGCACCGCAGGCGACACGCGCACCGTGGTGGTGGCAGTGCGCACTTCGCCGGTCACGCTGGTGGCCGAGAAGGTGAAGACCAGGTCGCTCGCGGCGCTGACGGCCGGGGCGATGAAGCTGACCGAAGAGCCGGTCCCGGTAAGCTGCACGGTCGTGCCCGAAGTCTGGGCCCAAGCCGTGGCGAAACCGCCGAAGCCGTTCTCGGGGCTGCCGGTGAGCGTGACGACGCGGCCGGCGCTGGTGGCGGCATTGGCGCCCGCGCTTACCGAAACCGTGTCCTCGTTGTCGTCGTCGCCGCAAGCCGCCAGCAGCCCGGTGCCCATGAAGGCCATGGTGGTGGCGCCGGCGCCGCGGAACAGTGCCTGGCGACGGGAATAGCGTTCCGCTGCCATGCTCTCCAGCGAGCGCTCGGCAGTGGGATTGGTATCGACATCGCCATCGGTATAGCCGTTGGCGGGAAGCCCTTCAGTCATGGTTGTGCCCTGTTTCCTGTGACAATCGCACAGGGGTAGCTAGGGGCGCTTCATGGCAATTGAACGCAAGATCGATGGCAGTTCGATGTCTGTTTCACGACAACCGCACCACTTCGGTTCAACCGGCCCATCGACCCGGCCATTGCGGGCTCTTAGAGGCTTTTGAAAAATGCCTGTCGGCATTTTCGATGCGGCACCGGCCCTCTCCCCCACCCTGCCACCCGACGGTAGTATTCTGCGGGTGGCAGGGTGGGGGAGAGGGCCGGTGCCGCAAAATTCGCGTTTCGCGAATTTTCAAACAATCCCTCAACCCTCGCCGGGATAGACCCCGCCAAGCACTTTGCCGAAGTGGGCGGCCACGTGATCGTTGCAGGAGCAGGACTTCTCGCGCAGGCTGTCGCGGTCGGACACGCTGATGCCGCCGCGCCGGGTCCGCACCAGGCCCTCGCGCTTGAAGCGCTGGAGCACGCGGCTGGCATAGCTGCGGCCGATGCCCATCATCGAGGCGAGCTGCTCCTGCGTCATCGTCACGTCGTTGCGCCCGATCCGGTCCACGGCGGCGAGCAGCCACTTGGCCGCCCTCTCCTCGATCGTATGCACGGCGTTGCAGGCGATCGACTGGAAGACTTGCGCCATCATGCAGTCGGCATAGCGCGTGAAGAGGTCCGCGACCGGCGGAGAAGTAACCTTCAGCTCGTCCACCTGGCGGATCGGGATGCGCCAGAACAGCCCCCCGTGCAGCACGCTGGCCCTGGCATAAGCGGGAAGGTTGCCATGGCTCACCACGCCTCCCAGCGCCCCTTCCCGGCCTACGAGGATAGTCTCCACGGAAATCCCGCTGTCGAGTTCCACGAAGTAGGAACAGACCGAGGCGCCGCGCGGCAGATAGCAGTATTCCACGCTGTCGCCGGGTTGGTAGATGACTTCCCCGGCGCGCATCTGCACTTCCGAAAGATGCGGTGCCAGACGCTCGAAATCGCCGGGCCGCAGCGCCCCGAGAAGATCGCTCTGCTCGTGGCTTGCAAGTGACGCCATTTTAGCCGGCTCCCTGATAGATCCATTGCCGTTTTGCGGCCAGGACACGCCGCAAGGCAGACAATGCGGGAGGCCGCTCGCGGTTCCCTTCCAATCTGTACAGAAATGAACAGACGTGCCCCTGCCGGATTGCTAACGTTCTTCAGGAACATTTCCTATACGGCCGTGTTCTTGTGCCCTGAGCGGGGGGCTCGCGCGCAGCGCCGTGCGCCATTCTCCCTGTTCGCCAAGCGCTTGTACGTACTAATTTCTAGGCCTACCGACTATGCAGACCGAGGATCAAACCCCTTTCGATATCGACCAGTTCCCGGCGCTGCGGGTGACCTTCGGCAAAGAACGGCCGGCCCGGGAAGAGCCAGATCGGCAGACCGGCGATACGGGAAATCAAGGCCTGTGACGGACGCGCCGCACCAGGTAGACCTTTCCACCTGCGATCTCGAACCGATCCACATCATCGGCCGGATCCAGAGCTTCGGCTGGCTGCTGTCGTTCTCCAGCGACTGGATCATCAACCACGTCTCGCTGAACTGCGAGGCGCTGTTCGGTGCCCCGGCGAGCGACATGGTGGGCCTGCCGGCCATGCAGTTCCTCTCCGCCGACGCCATGCACGAGGTGCGCACGCGGCTTCAGGTGCTGAGCGGCACCGGCGCCGTGGAGCGGCTGTTCGAAGTGGACCTGCTGGGCGACGGGCGCCTGTTCGACATGGCGGTGCACATTTCCGGGCGTTCCTATGTCCTGGAGATGGAACCCCACGAAGGCGGCCGCCGCCGCGACTTCGTGAGCTATGTGCGGCCGATGATCGACCGGCTGCGCCAGTCCACCTCGATCGAGCAGCTTTGCGCCAGCGCCGCCCGTCACTTGCGCGGGCTGACCGGCTTCGACCGCGTGATGATCTACCGTTTCGAAGGCGACGGCGCCGGCGAAGTCGTGGCCGAGAGCCTCAACGGCATGGTCGACAGCTTCAAGGGGCTGCACTTCCCCGCCTCGGACATCCCGGCCCAGGCGCGGCGGCTCTACACCCGCAACATGCTGCGCATCATCAGCGACGTGAACGATCCCACCGTGGCGATCCACCCCGCCGCCGATCCGAACGGCGATCCGCTCGACCTGTCGATGTCGGGCCTGCGCGCGGTTTCCCCGATCCATGTCGAGTACTTGCGCAACATGGGGGTGAAGGCCTCGATGTCGGTATCGATCATGCGGCGGGGCAAGCTCTGGGGCCTGATGGCCTGCCATCATTATTCGCCGCTGACGCTGTCCTACTCCGTGCGCACGGCCAGCGAGCTGTTCGGTGAATTCTTCGCCTATCTGCTGGAGCAGAAGGAAACCGACTTCGCGCTGGAGCAGCGCTCCGCCTCGATGCGCCTTCACGACGAGATGATGGCCCGCGTCGCGGCGGGGGGATCGATGCTGGAAGGGTTCGAGGACTTCTCCGAATCGATCCGCCGGGTCATTCCCTTCGACGGCATCATCGGCTGGGTGGACGGGCGCTTCGTCAGCCACGGGGCCACCCCCGGCGAGGCGGAGTTCTCGGAACTCGCACGCTTCCTCAATACCGCCGGTGCCAGCACGGTATGGTCCACCGATGCGATCGGCACCGTCTTCGCCCCCGCGCAGGCCTGGGGCGACCGGGCGACGGGGCTGCTCGCCCTGCCCGTCAGCCGCAGCCCGCGCGACTACATCGTGCTGTTCCGGCGCGAGCAGCTGCGCGAGGTCAACTGGGCGGGCAATCCCGAAAAGGCGATCGAGCTGGGCCCCAACGGCGCCCGCCTGACGCCGCGCAAGAGCTTCGAATTGTGGAAGGAAGAGCGACGCGGCCATTCGCGCCCCTGGACCGAAGAGGAACGCCTCGCCGCCGACGCGCTGCGTGTCACCCTGCTGGAAGTGGTCCTGCGCCTGGCCGACGCCGCGCATGAGGAGCGCGAACAGGCCACCCGCCAGCAGGACATGCTGATCGCGGAACTGAACCACCGCGTGCGCAATATCCTGAACCTGATCCGGGGCCTCGTCACCCAGAGCAAGGAAGGCGCGAGCACGATCGACGAATTCGCCGAGATCGTCGGCAGCCGCATCCATGCCCTCGCCCGCGCGCACGACCAGGTGACGCAGAAGGACTGGACGCCTTCCTCGCTCTACGACCTGATCCGCACCGAGGCCGCCGCCTATGCCAGCCACAGCGCCGACCGCGTGGTGATCGACGGCCCCGACGCGCTCGTCGCGCCCAGCGCCTTCACCACGCTGGCGCTGGTGTTCCACGAACTGATGACGAACTCCTGCAAGTACGGCGCCCTGGCGGATTCGCGCGGCACGGTGACGATAACGCTCAATCGCGGCGACGACGGCTCGCTGGAGATCGACTGGCGCGAGGCGGACGGTCCGCCGGTCAAGCCTCCCACCCGGCGCGGCTTCGGCTCCACCATCATCGAGCGCACGATCCCGCACGAACTGGGCGGCTCGGCCTCGGTGATCTACCCGCCCGAAGGCATGAAGGCGCTGTTCCTGCTGCCTGCGGACCATATCGCCAGCTTCGAAACGCCCAGCCCTTCCGAGAACAAGCCCCCGGTCGAAGTGCCCTCGGCGGCCGATCTCGCCGGGGCCTTGCAGGACGGCATCGCCCTGATCGTCGAGGACAACGTGATCATCGCGATGGAAGCCGAAGACGTGCTGCGCGGGCTGGGCTTCAACGATTGCCGCATCGCCGGCTCGGTGCGGACGGCGCTGGAGATCGTCGAGGGCGGACAGGTCTCCTTCGCCATGCTGGACATCAACCTGGGCAAGGACACCAGCGAGCCGGTGGCACACGTGCTGCTGGAACGCGGCGTGCCGTTCATCTTCGCCAGCGGCTATGGCGAACGCTCGCTCACCACGGGTCCGTTCAAGGCGATGCCGGTCGTCACCAAGCCCTATGGCGAGCGCGAGGTACGCGCCGCGATCGGCAGGCTGCATCGCCGTTGATCGGCCGGGGCGCCGGAACCCTGGTCTCCGGCGCCCGTTCTTTCCTGTACAGAACATGCCCCAGGAAGGAGCACAGACCATGGCCGACGCACAAATCTTCAAGGATCTCAAGGCGGATCACGACCGCCATCGCGACATGCTGGCCCGCTTGGGCGAGACGCAGGGCGACAGCCCCGAGCGGCGCGAGCTGTTCGAAGCCCTGCGCCGCGAACTCCAGGCCCATGCGGCGGCGGAGGAAGAATCGCTTTACGCCACCATGCTGGCCTGTCCGGAACTGCGGGACGAGGCGCGCCATTCGGTTTCGGAGCACAAGGAGATCGACGATTTCCTCGGCGAGCTTCTGGACATCGACATGGCATCGGGCGCCTGGCTGACCAAGTTCAAGGACATGCGCCATCGCTACCTGCACCATATCGACGAGGAGGAAGAAGAGATGTTCCCCTCCGCCGCCGATACGCTCTCCAAGGAAGCGGAGCGGAAGATGGCCAAGACCTTCGAGAGCCGCAAGCCAGCGGAACTGGCCCTGGCCGCCGAGCAGAAGCCCGGCGACGAACGCGAGTGACCGGCCCGGCCCCCCTGAAACGCCTTTCCGGACCCCCGGGAACATCCGGGGGTTCGGAGACGTTGCTTCGTTAACAACCAGGAGGAGACCTGCCATGGAAAGCCACGTTCGCGAGAGGTTCTGGAAAGCCTTTTCCGCCAGCCCGTTCATCATGATGAAGCTCGATGCCGCGCATGGCCATGCCGAGCCGATGACCGCCCTGCTCGACAAGGAAGCACATCACGCGATCTGGTTCTTCTGCAAGCGGGACAATCGCATCGGCGCGGGCGGCCGGGCGATGGGCCAGGTCATGACCAAGGGCCACGACGTTTTCGCCTGTCTGGCGGGTACCCTCGTCGAGGAAACCGACCGGGCGGTGCGCGAGCATCACTGGAGCAACGCCGTCGAGGCCTGGTTCCCCAAGGGCAAGGACGATCCATCGATCGTCATGCTGCGTTTCGAGATCGACGATGCCGAAGTCTGGACGTCCGACGTGGGCATCACCGGGCTGTTCAAGCTGGCGACCGGCGGCACCATCGATCCGTCAAAGGCTGGCGAGCACGAAGTAGGCGCGGTCTGAATCCCTCGTCGACCGTCTGAACCGTGCTCCCGGGGGGCGCGAAGGCCAGCCCCTTCGCGCCCCTTCTTCTTTAAAACTGAAGTAGGAATGCCGATCAGAGAAAGGAGCGGGACTGCTTGAGCACCATGTTGCACACCGTCTTGCGGACGGATTTCGGCATCTTGTCGAGCGAAGTGGTTACGTTGTTGCCGCTGATCAGGGTGCCGGAAGCACCCGCCTTGTAGGCATCGGACTGTTCGGCCACGTCCGGCTTCTTGGCAAGCAGCCCATAAACCGAATTGCCCTCCACCGCATCGACCAGTTTTTGCTTCATGCAATAGCTGAGCACGCCGGTGGCATTTCCCACGCCGGTACTGGCGACGTCGGGAAGCGCCGAAGAGGCGATGTTTCCGGGGATCTGGGCCTGCGCGGCGGTGGTCGCGACACCCATGGAAATGAGGAACGAGCACGAGGCGAAGAGCGAAAGCGAGACGGGGGGACGATGCATTCGGCGGCTCCCTGCAAGCGACGGCCCGGAACGGTGCCGTGCCTCCGCACCATAGCATCCCGGCCTCGGCCCGTCAGGTCCGAAGCGTCAGGCCCGCGCCAGGGGCGCCAGTTCAAGCGGCCGATTGTTTTCCGGACAATCGGCAAGGGCATAGGCGATCGCGGAAAGGATCGCCTGCCGTGAAAACGGCTTCTGCACGATGCCCACGGCAGTGGGCGCCGGCGTATCGATCTGTCCGGGATTGGCCGTCACGTAGATGACCCGCGACCCGAAACGCGCCGCAAGGTCGCGCGCCACCGAGGGCCCGGTCAGGCCGTCGCGCAAGTTCAGGTCGACAAGCGCGATATCGGGCGCTTCTCCCCATGCCGCCACCGAGGCGGCATCGGGAAAAGTACCCAGGACGGCATGGCCGCCATCGGCCAGGATATCCTCAAGTTGCAGCGCGACCAGAAATTCATCTTCGACGATGAGGATCTTGGCGCTGCGGGCCATCATCGGGTCCAAGACACGGACATCCCTGAAATTGAGACCGCAAGCGGCGTTCCAGACGCGATCTCAGGCCGCGATGGCATCCTGTTCGTCCGCATTGGCGATCTTGACCAGCTCTGCGAAGAAAGCGTCGATCGCCTCGCCCTTGAGCACGAAGTTGTGGCGGAAGTCCGGAAGCTGGCCGGATTCGATGACCTTCGACAGCATCGCGCGGGCGCGGCAGATGCGGCTCTTCACGGTGCCGAGGGCAATGCCGCAGATGCGGGCGATTTCCTCATAGGAAAGATTGCCGGCAGCCACCAGGATCAGCGCTTCGCGATAGGTTTCCGGAATTGCCGTCAGTGCGCGCAGCACGTCGGCCAGTTCGATGGCGCTTTCCTGGCTGGCTTCGGCGCGCAGGATGCGCTCGGCCGCCAGTTCGTCGTACTCGCCATGGAAGCGGGCGCGGCGGGCCTCGCTATAGAAATGGTTGCGCAGGATCGTGAAGGTCCAGGCCTTGAAGTTGGTGCCGGCCGCATAGCGTTCGCGCGCTGCCCATGCGCGAAGCATGGCTTCCTGGGCGAGATCGTCGGCCCTGTCGCGGCAACCGCAAAGGCCGCGTGCGAAAGCGCGAAGGTGCGGCGCCACTTCGGCAAGCGCGCGCTTGAAATCACGATCGCTGAGGGCTGCGACGGGCGCGGCTACGGCCATGACTTCTGCGTTTTCGGCGCCGGCGCTGGTTTCGGTTGCTGCGGACATTGCGTTCCCTCCTTGGCTGGCCACATTTCGTGACCGGTCGAATTGGCAAACGCGACTAATGCACACAAAGTTCCTGAAGCGACCAAACGGAGAACGGTTCCATGCCGTTTTCCTCGTCTTTTCCGGGATGAAGCGAGGCGGAGGCGCGATTTGCGGTGAAACCCTTCCGCATTTTTTCGTTCATCCTGGGAACATCCCGGCGCCGTAAACTTTGAGGCCTCCGTTCACTGATGTGAACGGAGGCCTCCGGGATCGGGTCACCACCGGTTTGCGGGGGGTGGGGGAGCCAGTGGTGACATCGATCAAACGAGCGATCGTCCTATTGGTTCCCGCCCACCCGGGCTTTGTGAGAAAAATTTTGAGGTTGCCCTGCCACCGATGCGACGTCAGAAATCGATGTCAGTTCGGGAGGGGAAGCGGGCCACCGATGCGACGAAAACACGGGAAGAAGACTTCCCACGAGCCGAGGAATTTCGATGTCCGTCTCTGACCAGATCGCCATCCAGCTACCCTATCTGCGCCGCTATGCGCGCGCGCTGACCGGATCGCAGCATTCGGGCGACACTTATGTCCGCGCCACCCTTGAAGCCGCCCTGGCCGACAAGGTGCTGCGCGAGGATATCGCCCGCAGCCGCGCCGCACTTTATGGTGCCTTCACCCGGATCTGGGCCACCGGCCATGTCGAGGAGCCGGGCCTGGAAGGCGAAGGCGGCCAGCATGAGCAGGCGGCGCAGACCCGCCTCGCCACCATCGCGCCCACGCATCGCCAGGCCCTGCTGCTGACGACCGTCGAGGAATTCTCGCGGGAAGATACGGCCCGCATCCTGGCGGTATCCCCGGAAGAGGTCGACGCCCTCGTCGCGCAGGCCATCACCGAGATCGAAAGCGAAAGCACGACCGACGTTCTCATCATCGAGGACGAGCCGTTGATCTCGATGCAGTTGGAAGGTCTCGTCAGCGATCTCGGCCATCGGGTCGTCGGCACTGCCGCCACCCACGCCCAGGCCCTCGACATCTTCGAGCGTTCGCCGGCCGGACTGGTGCTGGCGGATATCCAGCTCGCCGACGGTAGCTCGGGTATCGAGGCCGTGGAAGACCTCCTGAAATTCGGCGACGTGCCGGTGATCTTCATCACCGCCTATCCCGAACGCCTGCTCACCGGCGAACGGCCCGAGCCGACCTATCTGGTGACCAAGCCCTTCCAGGAAGCCACCGTGCGCGCCGCCATCAGCCAGGCGCTGTTCTTCGGATCGAGCAAGCCGCTGGGTTAAGCGCTCCGATCGAAGCCGAAACAATAAAAACCCCGCCGGAGCACCGGCGGGGTTTTTTGGTATGCAGAGTGAAGTGGAAGCCGGGTATGGCGAAAGCTACTTGCGGTCGTTCCTCAGCGCGAATTCGCGGCTTGCCCGCACCGGTACCTTGAGGCGGCATTCCACGCCTTCCGGCTTGAACCGGAGATCGACTTCGGACTTGAGTTCGTGCGCAACGATCTTCTCGATGAGATCGCGACCGAAACCGCGCTTGGCCGGCTCGCGAACCAGCGGACCGCCTTCCTCGCGCCAATCCAGCGCGGCCAGCTCCGGGGTTTCGAGCATCCAGTTGACATGGATACGCCCGCCACTGGCGCTGAGCGCACCGTATTTCGCGGCATTGGTGGCCAGCTCGTGGATCGCCAGCCCCAGCGACATGGCATCGTTGGGAGCCAGCAATATCTCCGGCCCCGACAGTTCGACGTGGCTCTCGTTGCCCTCCATATAGGGCGCGAGTTCCGAGCGCACCACGTCGCCCAGCGCGGCATGGGTCCAGTCCGATTGCGACAGCAGATCGTGCGTGGCGGATAGCGCGCGGATGCGGGCGGTGAGGCTTTCGGTGAAATCGTCGATATCGGTGGCCCGGCGGCGGGTCAGGGCCGCGATCGAAAGCACGTTGGCCAGCGTATTCTTGACGCGGTGGTTCAGTTCGCGGGTCAGCGAGTTGCGGATCGCCGCCTGGCTTTGCAGCCACTCCAGCACCATGCGGTCCTCTGCGGCGCGGCGGGTGATCAATCGGCCGATCGCCATGACCATCAGCGAGGCCAGCGCCCCGAAGAACAGCGTGATCCGCGATGCGGTGGACAGCACGCCGCTCTTGCGGTCGCTGATCACGACCACCCAGGTATGGCTGCCCAGGTCGATCCGGCGCTCCATCTGCGGCCCGGCAGAGCCTTCGGCATGACGCTCGGCCAGAAGCTTCTCCGGCTCCACCGCCGCGTCGTAGACGGCGACGTCGATATTGTTGTTGCGATAAAGCTCGCTGGCCGATTCCAGGAAAGTCTCGGCGCGGAACGGGCTGAACACGAAGCCCTTTACCTGCCCGCCGGACCGCGGCGCGATCACCGGCATGTAGATCAGGAAGCCCGGCGTCTGCTGCTTGCTGCTGACGTCCTGCACCAGGTGGACTTTGCCCGATGCGACCGGCTTGCCCAGCTTCATCGCCCGCTCCATCGCGGTACGGCGGATGTCTTCCGACAGCATGTCGTAGCCGATCGCCGCGCGATTGGTGCCGTCGTCCGGTTCGAGGAAGACGATCGGCGCGGCGTTGCGCCGGGACAGGTCGGGGCGCGGATAGACCAGGAAATCGGGACGTTCGGTGCGCTGGACCGACAGTTCCAGATCGGAGAGCCGGTTCACCGGCACCAGCGGCGCCCAGCCCATCCCCAGCGAGCCGTAAAGGTCGCCTTTGCCCTGGAGATCCTCGGCAAAGGAGCGGAACTGCGCCGCGCTGACGGTTTCCTGTGTGGCGAAAAGGGCAGCGCCGGCTCTCAGCAGAGCGATGTTTTCGGTCGCGCGGCGCTGCAACGCGGAAGAAATCTCGGTGAGATTGCGGTCCAGCTCGACCCGACGGGTCTGCCGGTCGGCACGCTCGATCGCCATGACCGAGACGGCCGTGGTGATCGACGCAATGATGAACAGAAGAAAGGGCCAGCCGCGCGGATACCTGTGGAACCACGCCTGCTTCTGCACCCTGTCGAGCAAGGCTTGGTCAATCACCGGAAATCCACGCCATTTGAGCCGCGCCGCATCGTTCCTCAAGAGCATCGCCATGCTCCGGAACATTCGCAAGCGAGCCCAGGACAAGACTTTGTAGCAAAGGGAACCAAGACCGACCTCGATTGTTCCAACGAAAACGACGTTCGGTTGCCTTGCCGGCGATAGGACAGCGGACAAGCCTGCCATCGACGGCACCGCAACGCGGTTGCAGCATGACTCTTGACCCGCTCCCGGCCAGCAAGCAAGTGTCCAGGTTGCGATGGAGTCAAAGTTGAATCAATCCGAAGGAAAAGGCGCTGAACACCGAAGCGCCCCGCAAGGGGGCGAATCGGTGACGCCGGGCCTGCCGCCGGAAACCCGCAGGGACGGCGAACCCGGCTGGGCCGGAGGGTTGAGGAAGCTTTATAACTCCGTGGTGGACGAACCGCTTCCGGACAGCTTCAAGGATCTCCTCAAGAAGCTGGACGGGGCGGACGATGCCTGACGGCGCCAAGGCTTCTCCTTCCGGTTCTGATCCCCAGCGCCCCGATCCCAGCATTCCACGCTCTGGTGACGAGGAATTCCGCAAGGAACTTCTGACCGTACTGCCGCATTTGCGCGCTTTCGCCAGAGGTCTGTCCGGACGGCCGGATTTCGCCGACGACCTCGTGCAGGAAGCGGCGATCAAGGCCTGGACGGCGCGGGATCGCTACACCGCCGGCACCAACATGCGCGCCTGGACCTTCGCGATCCTGCGCAACCATTACTTGTCCGAGCTGCGCAAGAGCAAGCGGCAGACCGACCTCGACGAGGGCGCAGTGGAACGCATGCTGGTGATGGAGGCGGACCAGGAAGGCCCCCTGCATCTGGGCGACATGGAGGCGGCCTTGCAGAAACTGGCGGCGGAGCGGCGCGAGGCCGTGCTACTCGTCGGCGCATCGGGGTTCAGCTACGAGGAAGCGGCGGAAATCGCCGGCTGCCCGATCGGGACCATGAAAAGCCGCGTGGCACGCGCCAGGGCCGACCTTGCGCGCATGCTGAACGGCGAACCCGAACTGCTGGAGATCGGTGGACGGCGCCCGGGTTGAAAAGCCGCCCGTTTTTAACAACAGGTGCCGGGGTTAGCCGCGCTGGCCTCGAAAAAGCGTCCTGAAAAGCAAAAGGCCTCCGCTCTGGTAGAGCGGAGGCCTTTTTCATCGATGCCGTTCGGCTCAGCCCGGATAGGTCCAGGGCGTGCCGCGGTCGAAGTTCTCCGATGCGAACTGCCAGTTGAGCAGGTTCTCCAGAACCGCCTTAACATAGGCCGGACGCTTGTTCATCTGGTCGATGTAGTAGGCGTGCTCCCACACGTCGACGGTCAGCAGCGGGTTCACGCCCTTGACCAGCGCGCTGTCGGCGTCATGGGTGGAGATGACCTTCAGCTTGCCGCCTTCGACAACCAGCCATGCCCAGCCGTTGGAGAAGTGGTTCACGGCCTCGTTCGAGAGGGCTTCGAGCAGCGCGTCCAGCGAACCGAAGTCGCTCTCGATCGCGGCTAGGAGGGCTTCGCTGGGGGCGGTCTTCTCGCCGGTCAGCGAGTGCCAGTAGAAACCGTGGTTCCAGGTCTGGGCGGCGTTGTTGAACAGCGGGCCCGAGGCCGACTTGGTGATTTCCTCGACCGACTTGCCCGCGTTGTCGGTGCCGTCGATCGCTGCGTTCAGCTTGTCGACGTAGGCCTTGTGGTGTGCGCCGTGGTGGATTTCGAGCGTCTTGGCCGAGACGTGGGGTTCGAGCGCATCCTGCGCATAGGGCAGCGGCATCAGCGAAATGGTCATGGCTGTCTTCCTGTTTCAGGTTATCAAAGGCTTGGCCGTCAACGCCTCCGCAGGAACGGGCGGCGCATCGAACGTATCGGACTTTCCGGGGCTATGTCTGCCCTCTTGCCCGACAATTCAAGCACCTATTGGCGGCATTTTTTAGGGAAGCGCGGGCTTCAAACGAAAGAAGGATGGCGAAGCCGCCATCCTTCCTGTTTCGCTGCCCTGCTTTTCAGCAAGGGCGGGGATTCGCGGCGGGTCAGTTCTGCTTTCTGATCTCGTCCGCCTTGTTTTCCAGCGCATCCGACTTGGCTTCGCCGGCCGCCTCGACCGCATCGGCCTTTTCCTGCACGGCTTCGGAAGCGGCGCCGGTCATCGTGTCGGCCTGATTCTCCAGCGCGTCGGCTGCGGCATCCGACGATTGCTCGACCGCATCGGCCTGCTGCTCGGTGGCGTCGTCGGCCTTGTTGTTGCAGGCCGCAAGACCCAGCGATCCGGCGGCAACCACAGCAATCATGGCGAGACGCGAAGTGTTCATGGCTTTCATCTCAGGCTTCCTTATCCCTGTTGAAAAGGGCGCGTTTCGTTTGGAGGACGCGCCAGCCTCCTTGAACAAATGATCCGATTGCATCGGATCATCTGCTCCAAACTTCTGTTTTAACGCATTTTCCGAGTCATCAGATGATTCCATCTGATTGGAAAATGCTCCTTTGGCGACCCGGAAAACCGCGCCGCGACAATCAGTTTAACGGATCGAGCCGCGACGGAAAAGGTTCACGATCGCCAGAAGGACGATGGCACCCAGGAACGAAGCGAACAGCGACATGATGTCGAACGAACCGCTGGTGATCGGCGCGCCGCCGATCAGGGGCGTCACGATCAGACCGGCGATCAACGCGCCGACGACGCCGACGACCACGTTCAGGAACACGCCCTGCTGCGCATCGGTGCGCATGACGATCGAAGCGAGCCAGCCGATGACGCCACCGACCAGGAGAATGAGAAGTAGAGTCATAGTCGTTTCTCCGAAATTGTGTCGTTGGCGGAATAACGATGTTGCGGGATCAAGGTTCCGCACGCTTCGTCACCATTGTGATCGCGCCTCTCCCACAACCCGTTCCGGGGCCTCCCGTTTCGGCCTCTCGCCCGCCCTGACGGACCTTTCACGCCGCGCGCCGGTTTCCCCTGAAGATGCATTCCAACCGCCATGCAGGAAGGAGCCGCCATGCAGGCAATTCGACGGGACCAGCTGCTTTCCGCCGCAGCCTCTGCTGCGATCGTCGGCGGCGGTCTTGCCGGTCTGGTCCTTGGGCTTGGCGTCGACCTCCCGCTCATACCGGCGCGGGCGGCGCTGACCGCGATCACCACCGTGCCGGCCAAACCGCCCCCACCCCCGCCCCCGGCAGAACC